>JALSME010000022.1 GCA_026987955.1 Sulfurospirillum sp. | reverse complement strand
ATAACATTAAATTTAGTTAATTTTGACTATAATCGTGATTTTAAATGGGTAAATATAAATATGTACAAAGAAGCTTGGGATAAAATTATAAATGCTAGATATGTTGTTATCGTTTCGCACATTCATCCAGATGGAGATACATTAGGCTCATCTTTAGCACTTTATAGTGTACTAAAAGAGCTTGGAAAAAAGGTAGCACTTTTTAATGCTACTAAAGACGAACTCCCTAGAGAATTTAGCTTTTTAGAAGGATATTCTAAGATTCAAGGTAAACTTCCGAAGTTTTATGATGTGGTTGTAAGTTGTGATAGTGCTAGTTTTGATAGATTAGGTTTAGAAAAAGGTGATTATGATTTAGTCAATATTGACCACCATAAAAGCAATACAAACTTTGGTGATATAGATGTGGTTTTACCAGATGCTTCAAGTGCAGGTGTAGTTGTGTATAAACTTTTAAAAGCAAATGATATAGTTATATCTAAAAAAACGGCTACAGCCCTTTATACATCTATAGCAGATGATACAGGTTTTTTTAGATATGGCAATATAGATGCTACAACATTTAGGATTGCTGCTGAGCTTATTGAGCTAGGAGTAGATGCAAGTAGGATTGCCAATGAGGTGAAGAGTTCAGTATCACTAGCAAAAACAAGGCTAATTGCAATGATGCTAAGTAGTTTTGATCTTGATTTTGATGCGAGTGTAGCTTCAGTTATTATTGATAATAGCATGCTTGAAAAAAGTGGAGCAAAAAGAAGTGACACAAAAAATATAGTAAATATGCTAAGAGATATTGCAAATGTAAAAATAGCTATAATGGTGTTAGAACAAGGTGAAGAGTGTAAAGTATCGCTTAGAAGTGACGGAGATTTTGATGTTTCTAAAATATCAGAGAAGTATGGCGGAGGCGGTCACAAAGGTGCCGCTGGATTTGAAGTAAAAAGTAGTAATTCAAAAGCTGTATGTAGAGATATTTTGAATTTAATAAAAAGGTTAGGTATTTAATAATATGCGTAGAAAAAAAAGTTCAGGTGGAATTGTAGTTTTAGTAGTTTTACTACTCTTAGTAGCAGGTTTGGCTTATCTATATAACTCAAAGATGTTTGAGAGAACTCCTCCGAATATAGAGTTAAAGAGTCAAATTGATTGGAACTTAAAAAAGCCAATTGAAGTTAAAATTAGTGATGAGAGCGGAGTTAAATTTATTAGAGCTACTTTGAGTGATGGTAAAAACTCTATTGTTTTGGTTAAAAAACTATTTGATATATCTAAAAAAGAGTTTACTCTACCAATTGAATTTCCAAGAACAGGATTTGTAAGTAATAAAAATAGGTTTGAGCTTACTATTGAGGCAACCGATTCAAGTAAGTGGAACTTTTTTGGAGGAAATCAAGCTACTAAAAAGTCTTTAATTCAAGTAGATACTAGAAGACCAGAACTTGTGAATATTAATAATTCATACAAAATCATAAAAGGCGGAGTTGCTACCGTAGTTTTTAAGGCAAAGGATGAGAACCTTAAAGAACTTTACATACAAACAAACTTTGGAAAAATCTTTAAACCAACACCATTTCATAAAAAAGATTATTTTATATCACTTTTAGCATGGCCTACTCAAGAAAAGAGTTTTAAAGCGACAATTATTGCTGTGGACAAAGCTGGTAATATAGCAAAAAGTAGAGTAAGGTTTTATATGAAAAATAAAAAGTATAGAGTATCTAAAATATCTCTAAAAGATGGTTTTTTAAATGGAAAAATTGTAGATTTAGCAGAAGAAGATAACCAAGCTACAATCAATATGAGCAAACTAGAGAGATTTAAATATGTAAATGAAAAGATGAGAAAAATAAATGAAGATATAATTGAAAAGACAACTCTATCAGTTCCAACACAGATGATAGACTCTTTTTATTTAAAACCATTTTATCCACTTAAAAATGCAGCAGCAGTTGCAAGTTTTGGAGATCACAGATACTATAGTTATAAAGGAGAGCCTGTTAGCGAGTCATATCACTTAGGACTTGATTTGGCAAGTACTGCTGGTGCAGATGTAGTAGCTTCAAATGATGGGGAAGTTATCTACGCACAATACAATGGTATATATGGAAAGAATATTATTATATCTCATGGACTAGGAGTATATACTTTATATGGGCATAATTCTAGTTTTCTAGTTGAAGAGGGTGAAAAAGTACAAGCTGGTGATGTTATAGCCAAAACAGGAATGACAGGATTGGCACTTGGTGACCATCTGCATTTTGGAGTTTTAGTTCAAGGAGTAGAAGTTCGCCCTGAAGAGTGGATGGATAAAAACTGGATGAAAGATAATATTTTTGATGTTATTAAATCAGCAAAGAAGATAATAGATAGAAAATTATGAGACCACTACACAGTAAAAACACCCACAATATCAAGAGGTTTTGTATAGACAAGGCAATTGATCGCAGGACTAACTGGTTAGTTCAAGAACAATTAACGAAGTATATGCGAAACCTCTTGATACCCGCAGGGAAGCTTAGTTTTAGGCAATCTTTAAAAGATAAAAGTTTTCGAATTAACAAGTTAGTCCTTCAAATTTTATATTTCAAATCTTACCCAAAACTAAGCTTTTGTGGGTGTTCTTACTGTGAAGTGGTCTCATGATAGTTAAACAGAAGAATTTAAGAGTTTTTCATATTACTGTTGAGGATGAAAAGAGTTTTGCACTCTATATAGAGAAAAATAAAATCATACTTATGGAATTCTTTTTGCTTGTTGATGGAGAAGTTAGTGGTGCAGTGACAAAGATTCTTGATGATGAAGGATTATGTTACAAAGATATCTCTACATGTAAGTTAAGATTTTCAGGAGTCAAAAGAGAGCTTGAGGTTCCTAATGTTGCAAAAAAAGATGTTTTAGAAGAGCCAGTTTTAAAAGAAAAACTAAAAATTTATGATAGACCAATTCGCTCTGGTGAAGAGATAAATGAAGAGTTGCCAGTAGTAGTTTTTGGACGCATAAATAGTGGTGCAAAGCTTTTCTCTTCACAAAGCGTGTCAATTTATGGCATAATAGACGGTTTAGTTCAGTGTGATGGAGATTATATAGTGTTAAATGGCATTGGAAATATGGGAAATTTAATTTATAATGGCGAAATAATAGATAGAGATATTTTAAAAAAAGATGTTTTACAAAAAATAACTATTGTAAATTCGAAAATAGTGGTAAAGGAAGTTTAGTTGCGTCAAACTACAGTTGCTAAAAAAATTGATAGCGTTGGAATAGGGCTTCATAAAGGCGAGCCTATTGAGATAACACTTGAGCCACTTGAGGCTAACAGTGGTATAGTTTTTTTTAGATCAGATGTAGGCATGAGCATAGAAGCTGCACCGCAAAATGTAGTAAACACTCAAATGGCAACGGTCATTGGTGATGGAGAAAACTCTATTTCAACCATAGAACACCTGCTCTCAGCAATCTATTCTTATGGTATTGATAATATTCTTATAACACTAAATGGACCAGAAGTACCTGTTATGGACGGAAGTGGCACAAGTTTTTGCATGATGCTTGATGAAGCAGGAAGACGGGAACTTGATGTTAACAAGAGTGTTTTGATCATTAAAAAAGAGGTTGAAGTTAGAGATGGTAATAAATTTGCTAGAGTTAAGCCTTCAAATAAGCCTATATATAATTTTGTAATTGATTTTCCACATCCCTCTATTGGAAAACAAAACTATGAGTTTGAATTTAGTCGAAAAGGCTATATAAACGAAATATCTCGTGCTAGAACATTTGGTTTTTTAAAAGATGTACAGTACTTGCAAAGTCGAGGCTTGGCTCTTGGAGGCTCACTAGATAATGCTATAGTTTTAGATGATAAAAAAATATTAAATCCAGATGGACTTAGATTTAAAGATGAATTTGTCAAGCATAAAATTCTAGATGCAATTGGAGATTTAGCACTTTTGGGAGCTCCGGTTCTTGCGGATTATGAGTCATTTGCTGGTAGTCATAATCTTAATCACCTTCTTACAAAAGAGATTTTAAAAGACCCTAAAAACTACGAAGTTAGAGATTTTACAATGGCTAAAGAGCTTAATCTTGCAGAGGTGTTCGCATAAAACAAGTAGTAGATGTAGTTGTCATATCACTAACCTCCCCACTTCAAGTTGGAGTATATAAAGATAATAAACTTATAAAAACATATGCAACTATAGAAAAAACCAGTGAAGTGTTACCATCTCTTTTTAAAGAGATACAAGATAGTTTTACATGTCAACGAGTTTTTTTTGCTAAGGGACCTGGAAGTTTTATGGCGATAAAAATTACATATATTTTTCTAAGAACTTTAGAAATTGCAAAAGGTATTGAGCTTTTTGCATCAGATGGGTTTTATTTTAATAACAACAAACCAATTAGAGCGATGAGAAAGATGTATTTTGTAAAAAAAGATGATAAAATAGAAACACAATTTTTTGATGAAGAAGTACAGAGTGAGTTTTCTCTACCTAAAACTATTAAATTAGAAGACTTTAGTAAAGATATAGAGCCACTCTATATTTTGCCAGCAGTATAAAGGAAGAAATCATATGCGTATAAGAATCCCAGCAACAAGTGCAAATCTAGGACCTGGTTTTGATAGCTTGGGGCTTGCAATATCAATGTACAATTATGTAACTATAAAACCTTATACTTGCCATAGTGTATCTATTAAGGGTGAAGGTGCAAGTAAGTCAAGGCTTAAAGTAAATAATATTTTTGTCTCTATTTTTAGAGAGGTCTATAATGAGCTTAGTAAAGATCAGAAAAAGTTTAGATTTGAATTTGAAAACAATATACCATTTTCAAGAGGACTTGGAAGTAGTTCAGCAGTAATAGTTGGAGCAATTGCAAGTGCATATGAGATGGCTGAGGTAAAAATCAATAAAGAGAAAATTTTAAACAGAGCATTGGCTTATGAAAATCATCCAGATAATATAGCACCAGCTGTGTATGGCGGCTTTACAACTTCTATTGTAGTAGATAACTGTGTAAAAACATTAAAAAAAGAGATCCCCTCGTATTTAAAAGCAGTTATGGTCATACCAGATAGAGCTATGAGTACAGCACACTCAAGAACACAACTCCCTAAAGCATATGCCTTAAGAGATGTGACTTTTAATAGTTCAAGAGTAGGTCTTTTAAGCGCTGCTTTTTTTAGTGAAAATTGGGATATGCTAAAATATGCTAGTTTTGATAAAATTCATGAGAAAAGAAGAATGATAAAATTAAAAGAGCTTTTTACAGTAAGAAAAATAGCACTTAAAAATGGTGCGTTGATGAGTACACTCTCAGGGAGTGGTTCATCTTTCTTCTCTTTAGTGTATGAAAAAGATGCTAAAAACATACAAGATATTTTACAAAAAGCATTCTCAAATTTTAGAGTGGAAGTATTTGATTTTGATAATATTGGCTTTAAAGTTGAAAAATAGATTAATTCTGGTATAATAGCACGCTAATATGAAAAAGCCTATCCGAATGTGTATCATTTGTAGAGAAAGATACGAACAAAATAGATTAATCCGCTTTCAGTTAAAGAGCAAAAAACTAGTAGAGTTTACAAAAGTAGGCCGTAGTAGTTATATTTGTGATGAGTGTATAAAGCTAGATAAGAAGCGTTTGGAAAAAATTTTAAATGGCAAATTTAGACAAAAAATAGATGATTTTGGAGCAATAGCTTCAACTAAGGAGACTTGATCGAATGGACAAGGTGCGTATAAAAGAGATTGCAGATGAGCTGGGCATACAGAGTAAGGAAGTTGTTGAAAAAGCAACTGATATTGGTTTAGAGGTAAAAGCAGCAAATAGTTCTGTAACTCCAGAAGAGGCTGAAAAGCTAATGAATTATGTCTTAACAGGCGTAAAAGAGGAGCCTAAGCCAATTAAAGCAAAACCTGTTGTCAAAAAAGCTAAGGCTGAGCCTAAAAAAGAAGAAGTAAAAGAAGACAAGCCTGAAGTAAAAGAGAAATCTGCTAAGAAAGAGACTCCCAAAAAAGTTGAAGTAAAAGCTAGTGAAAAGCCTTCTGCTAAAGAGATGACTAAAAAAGTTGAAGAACCAAAGAAAGAAGTTTCAGAAGAGCCAAAAAAAGCAGAGCCAAAGATAGAAACTAAAACTGAAGAAAAAAAGATTGAAGACAAGCAGGTAGAAGCAGAAAAAGAAACTAAAGAAGAACCTGCTAAAAAAGAGAGTATAGCTTCAGTAAGTGTTAAAAAGCGTAGAGGATTAGTTTTTGTTAAGAAGAAAAGACCTGCAAAGGTAGAAGCAGATCCTAAAAGTTTTCCATCTCCTTATGCAAAAAAGAAAAATTCTCAACCACTAGAGTCCGTATTTGGAAGTGTAAGTGAGAGTGTTAAAAAGAAAAAAAGAGTAAAAAAATCTCCAGTTGGAAAGCAAAGTGGTGCGGAGAAAATGGATATTGCTTTTAGTGATATGGCAGATATAAAACTTGATTTAGATGAAAATATGGTAGTTTTACCAGATTTAACTATAAAAGCAGAACCAAAAGTAGAACAAAGAACAAAGAAAAATAGTGACCCTTCGCAGATTAGGACTACAAAAAGACCAAGTTTTATTCAACCTCAAGGTATAAAAAGAAGAGGAAGAAAAAAGAGGTCTAAAAAGGTAGTAGATTTAGACAATAGTGTTGTATCAGCAGTTGAAATTCCAGAAGAAATTAGAGTATATGAGTTTGCAGAAAAAATCAATAAACAAGCTGGAGAAGTTATAAAAGAGCTATTTTTATTGGGTATGATGGTTACTAAAAATGACTTTTTAGATAAAGATTCAATCGACATCTTAGCAGAGACATTTGAAGTTGAAGTTACAACTGTAAATACTCAAGAAGAGTTTGACTATGTTAGTGCATATGAAGAATCAGATGAAGATCAGATGATAGAGCGTGCTCCAATTATTACAATTATGGGTCATGTTGATCATGGTAAAACTTCATTGCTAGATTACATAAGAAGCTCAAAAGTAGCAAGTGGTGAAGCTGGTGGAATTACTCAGCATGTTGGCGCATATATGGTAGAAAAAGATGGACGAAAAATAACTTTTATAGATACACCAGGTCACGCGGCATTTACTGAGATGAGAAGTCGCGGAGCACAAGTTACTGATATTGTTATCATTGTTGTTGCGGCAGATGATGGTGTTATGCCTCAAACTAGAGAAGCAGTAGAGCATGCAAAAGCTGCTGGAGTTCCTTTTATAATAGCTATGAATAAGATGGATTTAGAGGCTGCAAATCCTGACTTAGCAAAAGCTGGACTAGCAGAACTTGAGGTTACTCCTGTTGATTGGGGTGGAGACTATGAGTTTGTTGAGGTATCTGCAAAAACAGGAAAGGGAGTTGACGATCTTTTAGAAGTTGTTCTTCTTCAAGCAGACCTACTTGAGCTCAAAGCTGATCCAAATAGAGAAGCGAAAGCTACTGTTATAGAGAGTTCAGTTGAAAAAGGGCGTGGTCCTGTTGCTACAGTTGTTGTCAATGAGGGTACTCTAAAAGTTGGTGATGTAATCGTAGCAGGTGTTGGACACGGTAAAGTAAGAGCTCTTTTAGATGATATGGGTAAACCAGTAAAAGAAGCAAAACCAGGTGAACCTGTTGTTGTTCTTGGTCTTAGTGAAGTTCCAGGTGCTGGTGAGCACTTAGTAAGTGTAAAAACAGATAAGATTGCTCGTGAGTATGCACAAAAAAGGTCAGATTATTTAAGAGCTAAAGAGCTATCTAAATCAACAAAAGTAACTTTAGATGAGTTAAGTAGTAAGATTGCTGAGGGTGCAATAAAGTCACTGCCTGTTATCTTAAAAGCCGATGTTCAAGGCTCACTTGAAGCCATAAAGGGCTCGTTGGCGAAGATTAAAAATGAAGAAGTTAAGATTGATGTAATTGGTTCAGGTATTGGTGGTATTACAGAGAGTGATGTAGCACTTGCTGAGGCTAGTGAAAACTGTGTAATTCTTGGATTCAATGTTAGACCAACAGGAAGTGTTAAGGAAAAAGCTAAAAGTAGTGGTGTTGAGATAAAAACATATAGTGTTATATATGACTTGATAGACGATGTAACTGGACTTGTTTCAGGACTTCTTTCACCAGTTATAAGAGAAGAGAACATAGGACAAGCACAAGTTCGTGAAGTGTTTGTAGTTCCAAAAATTGGAGCAATTGCCGGGTGTATTGTAACTGATGGATCTATTAAGCGTGGTGTTAAAGTTCGTCTTATTCGTGATGGTGTTATTGTTTATGAAGGAAGTGTTTCTTCGTTGAAGCGTTTTAAAGATGATGCAAATGAAGTTAAAAAAGGTTATGAGTGTGGTATTGGTATCGAAGGATACAATGATATCAAAGAGGGCGATTACATAGAAAGCTTCAAAGAAGTAGAAGAACAAGCAACACTGTAATGTCTGAAAAATCTATAAAACTGCAAAGAACAGAGAGTGTTTTAAGGGAGTTAATTCCTGAGGCACTCTCAACTTTAAATGATGATATGCTCAATGGCCTTTGTGTTATCGATGTAGATTGTACTCGTGGAAAGTATGATGCGACTGTATATCTTGATAAGATGATGTTTGATGAAGATGAGCAAAAATATATTATAAATCACTTGAAAAAAGTAAATTCACATATAAAAACCCACTGTATGCAGAGTGAGGGTTGGTTTAGATGTCCTAATTTTAGATTTAGATTTGATGATAAGCTTGAAAAACAAAATGAGATGGATGCACTTTTTGACCAAGTAGCTCGTGAGCTTGAAAAAGGAAAGAAAAGTGAATAAAGAGACAATAGTTAATATACTTCATGATTGCAATGTTGAGTTATATGACTTAGAAACTGTAAGTGAAAATGAACAGAAAATTTTTAGAATTTATATTACTAGTGCAAAAGAAAAAGTAAGCCTAGATAAGTGTGCAGAAGTAACAAGAATACTCTCTCCAATACTAGATTTAGAGCCACCTGTCAATGGTGAGTATACTCTTGAAGTTAGTACACCAGGCATAGAGAGATCACTTAAAAAGCAGGAACATTTTGTTGGATCAATTGGTGAAGATGTAAAAGTAAAACTGATAAATACAGATAAAATCATAGGAAAACTTGACTCTGTAGAGAATGGAAAACTAACTATTACGGAGTATGATGGCGAAGTTACAGTTGTATCAATGGATGATATTGATAAAGCTAGAACTTACTACAAATGGTAGATAACCATTTTTTAAAACTTGCCCTTGATAAAGCATGGTTTTATCAAGGCCTGACTTATCCAAACCCTCCAGTAGGAGCGGTGATAACTGACAAACAAAATAACTTTGTATCATGTGGTGTCCATATAAAAGCGGGAACACCTCATGCAGAAGTAAATGCTATAAAAGAGGCATATCTTAACCTTACAAAAGATAAAGAGATATTAAAGCTAACAGATTCAAAAGATATTCATAACTACCTATTTAAAAAACATAATGGAATTTTCAAAGATAAAAATATATATGTAACACTAGAGCCATGTAATCATTTTGGGAAGACTCCACCTTGTTCACACCTCATTGCTGAATTAGGATTTAAAAAAGTAGTTATAGGTACACTTGATACAAACAAAAAAGCGAGTGGTGGAGTAGAGTTTCTAAGACAAAAAGCTCTACATGTAGAGGTGCTAAAAAGCTCTACATGTAGAGCTCTATTAGAGCCATTTACGCTTTGGCAAAAAGGAAGATTTGTTTTTTTTAAACTTGCAATGAGTAACAATGGAGTGATAGATGGTGGCAAGATAACATCTAAGGACTCTTTTGAGTTGGTACATAAACTTCGTGATAGATGTGACCTGCTTGTTATAGGCGGCAATACAGTAAGAATAGATAGACCAACACTTGATGCAAGAATGTGCAACGGCAAAGCACCAGATATCCTAATATACTCAAAAAGTAAAAATTTTGATAGCAACATACCACTTTTTTCGGTTCCAAATAGAAAAGTGTATATAGCCGATAATTTTGATTTGTTAAAAGAGTATAAACATATTATGATAGAAGGTGGTGAAGGTATGCTTAAGGCTACAACAAAGCTTGTTAGTCACTATCTTATATTTCGCTCTCCTCACTTTAAAGAGGGGACAGCTCCAAAACTTGCACTTAAATTAAAAGAGTTATACTCCTCTTGTTTAGGAGCGGATAGATTTACTTGGTTTAAAAAACTTGATGGATAGTCTGCTCTTATTTCAATTCTCTATTTTTTTGTTTTCTGGGTTTATTCATGGAGTTTTAGGATTTGGTTTTCCTCTAGTTGCTACTCCACTTCTATCAATATTTGTAAGTATTAAAGAAGCAGTTTTGCTAACACTATTCCCTACAATGTTCTCAAATGCACAAATTATTAAAAAATCTGGTAATTTTAGAGCAGTACTAGGAGAGTACTGGCTGCTGATTGTTTTTGTGATTATTGGTAGTTTTATAGGCACATCTTTTCTTATTGAATTTGATAGTACATACTACAAACTGCTTCTTGCTATCGTTATTTTGCTCTATCTTAACAAAGAAAAGATGAAAATATCACTAGAAAGAACTATTTTCAATAATCCTAAAAAAATGATGATTATTTTTGGTCTTATCAGTGGAGTTGTAAGTGGCTTGGTTAACATAATGTTGCCAGTTTTAGTTATATATGTCTTGGAGATGAATTTAGAAAAAGAAAAATCATTTACCCTTATGAACTTCTGCTTTCTTTTTAGTAAAATAACGCAGATTGTAATATTTGGTAGTTATGGTAACTTTACTCTAAATTTTGCATTTTTTATGGTTCCTGTGGTAATAGTTACACTATTTGGTCTTTTTTTAGGTGATAAAATTAGAAACCACATAGATGAAAAACTTTATAAAAAACTACTTATCTCTCTTTTGTGGATACTGAGTTTCTATCTTATATTCGATACTTTTACGCTCTAAAATGTCTCTTGCTTTTTGATAAAGAGGGGTAAACTCAGAGTCTATCTCATCTATGAGAGGGGAATACTTCAAAAATGTGCACCAGACCTGCTGTGATGGTTTTTCTCTTTTTAATACTTTTAAGGCAATTGCAGTTGAGCCATTAATAAGACCTTTAAGTATAAAACTCTCTTCTCTCTTTTCTGGTATTTTTTTCCACTCTTTCCACTTGTCTTCAAGAACCTCATGACCCTCAACAAATTCATTGTTTTCTACTATCTCTAAAAACTCTATTAACTCTTTCATTATAAAATATCCTATGTAATTTAGTAAACTATTTTGCCTAATATGGCATAAAAGATATTATATCTATATATTGCACAATCTAAGATTTGACATAAAAACTATATTCAGTTATTATTTTAGAGTAATTACACTAAAATAACAGGTAAACAATGGATACAAAATCAAATATACTAAGAAAAGCATTAGAACTTTTTAATACTACAAATACTCAAGCATCAACTACTAACCATATAGCAAAAGCGATGCAAATCAGCCCTGGGAATCTGCACTATCACTATAAAAATAGAGAGGAGATTATAAGAGAGCTTTACAAACAAATGAAAGTCAAATACACACTTCAGCCCTCAGAGTTTCCAAATACTTTAGCCGAGCTTTTGGATGCCAATAAAAAATCATTTAATATTCAGTGGGAGTATAGATTTTTTTATACAGAGTTGCTTTTTTTACTTTCAAGAGATCCACAACTTAAAAAAGAGTATATGAAAGATGCTATAGCAAAAAAAGATAGATATAGAGTTATATTTAAACAACTTCAAAACAAACAAGTATTGAGTTTTAGCACAGAGAGTGATATTGATTATTTAGTCGATATGATACTTTTGATTGAGCAGTTTTGGATAAGCTATATAAAAATATCAAGCAGCAAGCAACCAGATATAAATATTGCTATAAAACAGATAGAAAAAACAATAGAACCCTTTGAGAGTCAATTATGAACACTGGGATAACAACTATTTTTTTATTGACCCTTCTGCCCATCATACTCAGTCCTGGTCCAGCCAATATACTCTATGCGGCATCAGGAAGCTCATATGGGATTAAAAAAACTATCCCTTTTTGGTTAGCAACAAATATTACAAGCCTATTTCAAACTCTGTTTGTAGGGTTTAGTTTGAGTTTCTTGATGAAATCAAATGCATATATGATAAGCATAATAAACTATGCAGGTGTAGCATTTTTAATCTATCTTGCATTTAAGTTTTTTAAAATGTCTATAGATATGCAAGAGAGTATAAAACCACTATCTTTTAAAGATGGAGTTATCATAGAAGCACTAAATGCAAAGTATCTTTTAGTACCTTCTATTATGTTTTCGCAGTTTTACACTCCACAAGATGGGTATATGGGTATTTTTATATTGGCTTTTTCGCTTTTGGGTGTAACACTTATAACAAGTATGCTTTGGATAATAGGTGGCAATACACTAGCCTCTTTTGTTAGTGATGAAAAGATGCAAAAGTATCAAGGCCAGTTTTTTGGTACTTTGCTTTTGATTACAGCAATATGGCTCGGAATTGGATGATGAGCTTTTATCTGACATATAAAGAGTACCTAAAAAAACGATATAATGAGCCTCTTTACTCTGTTACAGTTGATTTGGATTTGGGTTGTCCTTCACAGTGCAGTTTTTGTCCGACTCATGGCTCAAGATCAGCTCAAAGCATGGATGCAAAAAGCGTTGAAGAGCAGATAAAAGTAGGAATTGCATTTGCCAAAAAACGATACAATGCAAAAAGATTTATGCTCTACCTTCAGGCATATACAAGTACATTTACTTCATTAAAACAGCAAAAAAAGACCTATGAAAAACTTTTGAAACTTCATGACTTTGATGCTATTAGTATAGGGACTAGACCAGATTGCTTGAGTAAAGGCACACTTTTATATCTTCAAGAACTAAACAAAGAGATAGATGTTTATATAGATTTAGGCATACAAACTCTCAATGACAAAACACTTCAAAATATAAACAGAGGACATGATAGCAAAAGTAGCATAGAAGCTATAAAAAAACTAAAAGAGTATGGTTTAAGTGTTTATGCACATCTTATTATAGGCTTTAAAGGTGAAAGCAGAGAAGACTGGAGCAAAACTGTAAGAGAGCTAGTGGCCTTAAAAGTAGATGGTTTTAAGATTCACAATCTTCATATTGTTAAAAATACACCTCTACATGTAGAGCATATGAAAGAACCTTTTGATCTACTAGATGAGTTTGAGTATGCAGATGAGCTAATATACCTTTTAGGTTTGATTCCAAAAGATATACCTATCTTGAGAATAGCAACTGATACACCAAAAAAGGAGTTGATATCTCCTAGGTGGGGCATGAGTAAAGATGAGTTTAAAGAGTATATTCATGACACTTTAGAGTATAGATTTGGTAAAAGTGATGTTGATGATAGCTTTTGGAGTGAAAGATACAAGGACTACTACTATCCAAAAAGTGGAGCTATAAAACAAGCTAGAGAGCTTTTTATAAAAAAGTCAAAACTAAAGGAGAGATTAGAAAGTAAAGATGTAAATCTTTTAGATATTGGCTATGGGTTTGGTGTGAATTCAAATGAGGCTCTGCGTCTAAAGAGTAGATATGCTCTACATGTAACAGCACTTGACCAAGATTTTAGAATCGTAAAACCAAGAGAAGATATAAATTTTATAGGTGGAGATATTAGGTACACTCTACCAAGACTAAAAGAAAAGTTTGATGTAATTTTTTTAGACCCATTTAGGGAGGATAAGAACCAAGAAATGGTTTGTAAAGATGTTATCAACCACCTAAAAAGAGTCTTGAAAAGTGATGGTATGATTGTAACATCAACCTCGCTAGCCTCTACAAAAAAAAGATTTGAAGAGGCTGGTTTTAAGGCAGAGATTATTAATATAAAAGATATTAGAGGTTTAGTTCTCCACTCGTAGAGTACTTGTTAAGATATCCTCGTGGAGTTAAGACGAGTCCATTTTTAGTTAGTTTTGTATTGGAGTTTCCGATGATTATGATAGTTGACATGGTAACCTCAGGGTGATTTATATCTTGTTCAACTAAGTCAGTTGTAGTTGTAACAGTGATTTTCTCTTTTTCAACTCTTCCAACATTTGATGCAATTATGGCAACCTTTTCTTCTCCTTCACTAAGTGCTTTTAGAAAGTTTTGATATGGAAGTATTCGTTTTTGAGATTTGGGATTATAGATACCTACAATAAAGTCACTTTGAAGAGTAGCTCTTACTCTTTTGTCTATCATATTTATATCAGTTAGTCTATCAGATAGTGATATGATAGCAAAGTCTTGACTGACAGGTGCACCTATCTTTGCAGCAGCAGCTAAAAAAGATGTAACACCAGCAATAGATATAAGCTCTATCTCACTCCAAACATTTTGCTCGTCAATTAGCTCCACTATTAAAGTTGCCATACCAAAAACATTGGCATCACCATTGGAGATTATACAGGTTGTTTTTCCACTTTTTGCAAACTCAATAGCTTGGTTGCATCTGTCAATCTCTTTTGTCATGCCTGAGGTATATAGCTCTTTATTCTCTATAAGGGAGCTTAACTCTTTTGCATATTTTTTGTAACTTACTACAACTTCACACTCTTTTAGTGCATCAAGTGCTTCAACACTCATATAGTCAGTTCCACCTGCACCACTACTTAAAATATATAATTTACCCATCTATATTGCTCCTGCTATTGTTATTTTTTTGTTGTAAACTTCTTTTTTAATAATTAGTTCGTTAAATTTTGAAAGAAGTATTGCTGAAGGTTCAGCTACCCCTTTGAGACCAAAGAATTGTGTAGCTTTAGATTTACTTAAATCAGTACAAATGCTGTTTATGCTATCTTTACTAAAAAATTTTATATCAAATTCATACTTTTTTGCAAACTCTAAAAGCCCTATTTCATCGCTTTTTGCATCAAAAGAGCCTATGTTTTCTATTTGTTCAATATTCAGCTTAAATTTTTTTAAAAACATAAATAGTGCCTCTTCTATCTCTTTTAGTGAAGTCCCACGATTGCAGCCAATGCCTAAAAATAGTTTTGGTTTTAGGTGAAGATTTTTAACTTCATACTCAAAAGGTGAGATTATGACACTATTTTCATCTATATTTTCAAAATCTATTAGTTCCAAATTTTTCTCTTTAATTGTCTCAAATATACCTTTAAAGGTTGCAACCTTTACACTTTGTTTGTTTAGTAGTCTATTTGAGATATTTGCTAAACTTTTTAAGTTGATTATTTGCCAGTTATATTTTTTTGCTACCATCTCAAAAGCTATGGTTTTAGTCTGATCTGTTGCGGTGCTTATAAAGTTTATGGCATTTGGTAGTTTGAGTGCTAGAGTATTTGCAAGCTCATTTGCACCCCCAAGATGACCACTAAGAAGAGGAACTATCTTATCAAGTGCTAGATTTATAACTAAAATGGCAGGATCACTTGCCTTGTCTTTCAAAAGTGGTGCTATTTTTCTCACAACGGCCCCAATAGCTAAGATACATATGATAGCATCATAGCTTTCCCAGGCAGCTGGAAGTATATCATTAAGCTTATCAAAAACTATATAGTTGGTTTTTAACTTTTCATCAATGGGAGTTTTTTTTGAGATGTATATATCTACATTTTCTAAGTAAGCCTCGAGTTTTTTTGCACTCTCAAAGCTTGGTTTATTTATGGTTACTATTGCAATCTTTAACATAAAGATGTGACTCCTGTGTCTCTTTTTGGTGTAAAAATTCTCCTAAAAGAATCAGAGCAATTCCTTTGATGTGAGAAACCTTTTCTTCGATATCTTCAAGAGTTCCTTTGTATATCTTCTCCTCTTTCCATGTTGCTTTTTCCACAACCCAACAAGGTGTATCTTTACTATATCCCTGAACAAAGGCACCTTTTTTTAGTTTTTTCAGTAGTGAAATAGAGAGGTAAAAAACCAAAGATGAGCTTTTGCATGCAAGTATATTTTCTAAGCTCTCTGGATTTGGAGTTTTCCCTTCGACCCTAGTTAGTATTATGGTTTGAGAAACACCAGGGATGGTATACTCTATACCAAGAGCAGCACTCGCCCCAAAAGCAGCAGTGATTCCAGGAACTACATCATACTCTATACCTTTAGTTTTTAAAAACTCTATTTGCTTTGCAATTGTTGAGTACAAAGTAGGATCTCCTGTATGAAGACGCACCATATTTTTTTCACTATGAGTCTGTAAAAACTCAAATATCTCAGGGTATTTCATACCTTGAGAATCCACAACTATGCATCCATCTTTACACCATGAAAGAACCTCTTTTGGTATGAGTGAACCAGTATATAAAACTACATCAGCATTTTGTAAAAGACGCATACCCTTAACAGTAACAAGCTCAGCATCCCCACACCCAGCACCTACAAAATGAATCATTTTTTAACCTTTATCTGAAAAAGCTGTCTCTCTGGCTCTACCAAATCAAGCTTGCCTTTGTATGTTGTAAGTGAGAGTGAGAAAACTTCATACTCAATGCCGTTTTTGTTTAGAGTGTTAAGCATTAGGTTTAGATGTTTTAGTGTTATAGCATTTATAAGCATAATGCCATTAGGAGTTAATCTCTCAAAGAGATAAGGAAGTCTTTTTATAACACTCTCTCCACCGCCACCTACAAAAATTCTATCTGGATTTTCTTCAAGTGAGTCAAAAATCTCACTAGCATCTCCTGCATGTAAAGAGCAGTCCGCAACTCTGTGAGCTGTTAAGTTCTCTTTTATATGCTCAACTCGAACTATATTTTTTTCAAAAAACTC
Source organism: Sulfurospirillum sp. (assembly GCA_026987955.1). Lineage (GTDB taxonomy): Bacteria > Campylobacterota > Campylobacteria > Campylobacterales > Sulfurospirillaceae > Sulfurospirillum_A. The sequence goes on along the minus strand of JALSME010000022.1, from coordinate 770 downwards.
TACTTTAACCTTGTATCTTTTGTAAGCTTCTATACCACAACTTCCACTACCAGCACCAACATCCCAAAGAATTTGATTTGGCATCAAATCAAGATTTTGCAAAGAGAGGTTTCGTTTGTACTTCTTTGTTATCATTCCTCTCTCTGTTTTAAAGTCATTATCACATGATAATGGGCTATTTTCAAACAATTTTTTAATTAGAAGTACATATGGAACACTTAAATCTAGTTTTGTTTCACCAAAAATGTCAAACTCTTCTATTAGCTCATCTTCGTAACCAAGTTTATATCCTATAGTTATGCTTACATCTTCTTTCTTGAAAAATTGCAATGCTTTTTTAAGTCTCTGTATTGATTTGCTATCGCATAAAACAAGAGTATATTTTTTCTTTAAAAACTCATCTAAGTCTATATTTTTTCTTCCATGGGTCGAGATTGAGCTTACAAGAGTCTCACTAATTTGAAGTTTTTCTAAAATATAATCTTTAGATGAAGTACTGTTTATAATCCTTACCTTGTCTTTTGGTAATAATTTTGCCATGATGATACCAGCCGAGAAAAAAAGAGGTGAGCCAGTAACGACATACAAAATATCTTCATATTTGTAATTTTCCAAGATATACTCTTTTATCTCTTTAAATCCAAGTTTTAGTATGTTAGAGCCATTTTCTTGGAAGTTTTTATCGCAAAGCACTTTATCAAATACTTTAAAATCTACACTTATGTTGGAGAAGTTATACTCTCCCATTCCATTTCCTACTATTGTAACCA
>JALSME010000021.1 GCA_026987955.1 Sulfurospirillum sp. | reverse complement strand
ACCTCCATTTGTATCTTCATTTGCTCAAACCACTGTGAGACTTCATTTTGTGCATCTTTCTCTACCATCTTGTAAAATTCATCTTTTAAGCCTAACTCTTTTAGCTGTTGTGATATCCCTTTTACTGTAAGTGTAGATTTTGTATCTACTTGGACATTAAAAGTGCTTTTTATCCTTTTTTTTAAGAGCTCAAAATCAATCACTCCAAATCTATTGTGAGTATTTTTAAACCCTTGTGCTATCTTTGTCATCTTTCCAATTCCACAGATAAATAGAACATTTTTTACTTTTAGGGAGTCTGCAATCTTAAAGGAGTCATAAACAAAGTTCCCTACCTCTATAATCTGCTCATCATCATAGTATTTTCTAGCATATTCTAAAGAGAGATTACCAAGTGTAAATACCAAAGGGGTATATCCGTTTTGGTTTGCAAATCCTATCTCTGTTTCAACAGAGTCCATATAAGCCGCACTTGATATAGGCTTAACAATCCCTTTAGTTCCTAGTATAGACAAGCCACCTAGTACTCCTACTTTTGAGTTTGCACTCTGCTTTGCAAGCTCTTCTCCATCTGTTATGCTTATGCTACAGTAAAGCTTCAAATCTTTTTTGTCTTTGCACAGCTTCTCAAAAGCCTTCTTCATAGCATCTAAAGGTGCGGGGTTAATCGCAGGAAAATTAGGAGCTATTTTTAGCCCTTTTTTTGTTACTACGCCAACACCTTTACCAGCATAAATCTCCATCGAACTACCTCTACATGTAAAGAGCTGAGGAGTTTGAAAGATAGGGTTTAGATGTAGCTCATTTTTGTCTTTAGTGATGATAACCACAATCTCACAACCTTTTGTGACATCAATATCATCATTGTCCATTTTGTTGGTTTTACTAATCGAAGTTAGGCTTGTGCATAAAAAACTATCAAGCGCACACTTAAAAGCAAATGAGGCATGGACGCCTGTGGTGTAGCCTTTTCTTAGTGTTTGCATTTAACTTGAAACACTTTATAGCTTTTTTTTCTAAAATCTTTAAAGACAACAGCGGTTAATTTGTTGCCATAAACGCAGCCTGTATCTATACCTAGTGAGTGCTTGTCTGCTCTTATCTCTTTTGCCCATTGATGACCATATACTACAAAACCTTGGTTTCCATTGTATAGTTTTGACCAGTATATTGAGTTTTTATTCTCTTTGTCGTATGTTTTAAGGTGATTGTTTATATCTAAAAAACGCATCTTAATGATTTTAGATTTTTCCAATTTGCTTAGACGATTTAGACTTAGATGATTTTGTAAACCACCATGAACTACAACTATATGTTTGATTTTAATAAAATATGGCATATTAAGTAGGTATTTTATATTTTTTTTGCTTAGATTTTTTACTATCTCTTTTTCTTCTTTATTTAGATATATAGGGTTTTTTTTACCGACTTTTTTATGCAGTAGGTACTTTACTATTTTTTCTTCATGATTTCCAAGAACAGACTCTATATCATGTTTTTGAAGGTAGTCGAGTATGCCTATAGAATCTTTGCCCTTTTTTATGATATCTCCAACACATATCTCAATATCTTTTTTCTTTGGCTTGATTTTTTTTCTTAATTTTACAAGTGCATTTCTGCATCCGTGTATGTCACCATAAACGACCAACCTACTCATAAACCCTCATATCAATCTGCTTAAAATCACTCAAATCTTCATCGTTACTTAGTGCTAAAAAGAGTTTTTTATAGTCATCTTTTGAGTATTTGTGGGTATGTTTTAGCCAGATGCCATTGTTTTTTTCGCATCCATTTGCTTGTGTATTTTCATTTATTTGCATTACCTGACGAAACCTGCAAGCACCTTGACAGAGGTTTCTGCTGATTTTGATACGATTTTTCCCCATATGAAGATCTAGCTCTTTTACTATCTCTCTAAGCTCCACAGCTTTATCACACTTTGCAGCACCCTTGCATCTCTCATCTTCACAAACATATATGAGTGTTTTATAGTGCATTATGGGTTTATTTGGCTCTAACTTTTTAGGTTTACATGTAAAGCCTTCAACCACTTCACTCCCCATAATATTTCTATTTGCCATTGTACTTTTTGTCTCCATCATAATCAAAAATTAGCTTATAAAGAGCATGAAGAGTAGCCACACTCATGGTAGAACTTCCAAATCTTCCCTCCATGATGATGCTACTAACCCCAAAGTGTTCACTAAACTGTTTGCCATACTCTTTAGACTCAACAACATTGACAAAACCTACAGGAAAAAGCAAAAGCCCAACCTGAGTCAAGTCAACCCCCTCATCTAAAAGAGTATTAATCGCAGCATATATAAAAGTAGGGGCATTCCCACAAGCCAAAATCATTGGCTCATTTTTATGCTTTTTTATAGCCTCTACAACTGCAGCATAACTTCTAGTAGTCTTGTTTTTCTCAGCCATCTCATAAGTAAATGGCTCATTTATGTAACAAACCACTTCATTGTCATACTTATCAAGATAAAACTTGCTAAGTCCAACTTTTATCATGTTGACATCGACTATAATCTTAGCCTTTTTTTCTAGTAGATTCTTTATATTTTCAATCGAATTTGGCGAGAAGTATATGTGGTTTAAAACTTCATCAAAGCAAGTAGTAGTGTGAATCAAACGACTAATAATAGCAAGTTCATTTTCACTAAAATCTTTAGCCTTTGGGTACAGCTTCAACTCCTCCTCAATCATCTCAAATGATTTAACAGATATATCAGCTCCAATGTTGATGGGTGGTTGTTCTTTTTTAAATTCCAAAATATCCCCTCAGTTTTGTAAAATTGTTTCTTAGAGTTACATGTAGGTATGTGCCATAAACTCTATCTTTTTTCCATGAACCAAAGTCTGCATTTTTAAAGTCTGCTTTTTTACTTAAAAGCTCTACTCCTTTTGGAGGATTTATGGGTTTTGAGTAGTGAAAAGCATGACCTTTAATGCCTAAATCGGACAAATAATATCCTAATCTTACTCTTTTATTCATTAATGTAAAATCAATATCTAAAATTCCGCTCATTTTTTTCTCATCAACTCTATTTGAGAGGTATAACAGCCCCGCACACTCTGCATAGATGTACTTATTTTTTGCATGCTCGATTAGTGAGGCTTTAAAGTTTTGCATTAATTTGAAGCTATCATCTACCTCTATGTAGCCACCTGGTAGATAGACTACATCACTGTCGGAGCTTACTTTTTCATCATTTTTTGCACTTATAAACTCTACTTTAGAAAAAATCTCTTTTAAAAACTCAATATTGTCGTGATATATAAAAGAGAAATTATCATCCTTTACAATAGTGATTTTTTTGTCTATTTTCTCAATTCTTTCAAAAGGATACTCTTTACATATAGAGGTTTTAGAAGCAGATATAAGCTCTAGTTTTTCTAAATCTATATGTTTTAAAACTGATTGAGTTAGACTTTCTAGCTTTGTAGTTTCACCCAAATCAAGCCCAAGATGTGTAGAGTTTAAAACAGGTAGGTTTTTTTCAATCCAACCCAAAACCACAACATCATCAAAGTCACTCTCAATCTGTTTTTTTATCAGCTCAAAGTGCATACTTGAAGAGAGTTTGTTTAGAACTACAGCTTTTATGGTGTTGTCAGGTTTGTAGCTTTTTAGACCTTTTAAGACTGCACAAATAGTGATGTAAGAGCCACTGCCATCAAGAACTAAAAGAGAAGGTATACCCAAAAGCTTACTAACTCCATATGCACTGCATCCCCTATCTAGCCCATCATAAAAGCCCATAACCCCTTCGCAGATGTTGAAGTTTTTTTTGTACTTGTTAAAGAGCCACTTGACTTGCTCTTCGTTCATCATAAAAGTATCAAGATTAACGCTTGGAGTTCCACAAATACTCTCATGAAACTGAGGGTCAATAAAATCAGGACCAATTTTAAAAGCTCTCACCTCTTTTTTAAAGTGCCACAAAAGTGCAGTAGTAAGAAGAGTTTTGCCTTGATTTGAAGCGATTGCTGAGATACAAATTGAATTCATTTTATATTACTTTATATGGTTTTTTGTTATTATGATACTATGAAAAATCTTAGAGGCTACAAAAAACAGTATTTTAAACTTTCTGCTATTGCTATGTACTCAACACTATGCAATCTCTCGAGGATTGAGATAAGTATGATTTATCATAGAAAAGCATATGAAGCTAGCCTACCTACAAGAGCACCACCTGAATTTTTCTTACAAAA
>JALSME010000020.1 GCA_026987955.1 Sulfurospirillum sp. | reverse complement strand
TAGAGAAGAGGAAACGCCTTGTCCCATTTCGAACCAAGAAGCTAAGCTCTTCATCGCCGATGATACTCTCCCTTACTGGGACGGAAACGTAGGTCGCTGCCGGGTTCGTTGTTTTTACTAATGAACCTTCTGATTATTTTCTAGTCAATATTTTATTTACTTTGATTTTTTCTTTTATATACTCCCATATACTTTATATCTTTTGCGAAAAATGTTAATTCTTCTATTGCCAATTTTAACTTTTTTTCATCAGGATGTGCATCTATATCTATATGAAATTGACTCGCTTGAAGAGACCCTGGAACGGAGTAGCTTTCCAATTTAATAAGGTTAACACCATTTGTTGCAAAACCTCCTAATGCTTTATATAAGGCTGCTGGTATATCTCGTACTTGAAATATGAGTGATGTTATATACTCTTCTTCTTTTTTGTATTGAGGTGTTGACATCTCTTTGGATAGGATTATAAATCTTGTAACATTTCCAACTAAATCTCCAAAATTATCATCTAAAATTTCTAAGTCATATAGTTTAGCTGCTAAACTAGAGGCTATTGCCCCATAAAATGGATCTTTTTTTTCGCTTATTTCTTTTGCTGAGCCAGCTGTATCAAACTTGGCTAGTGCTTTTATATTTAGATTTGTTATGTTTGTATGGCATTGAGCAAGGGCTTGGGGGTGCGAAGATACATATTTGATACTTTGCTTTGATGAGCCTTTTACTCCTAACAGACAATGATTAACTGGCTCAAAATGCTCTTCTACAATGTATAGTTTTAGTTTTGGTATGAGTCTGTATATCTCCTCAACTCTTCCTGCTGTTGAGTTTTCAACAGGAATCATTGCTAGATTTGCAGTTCCTGCTTCAACTAGTTTCATTGCATCACAGAAAGTATCACATGCAATTGTTATTGACTTAGAAAATGCTTTTTTACATGCTAAGTGTGAGTATGCCCCCTCTACACCTTGGTAGGCTATTATACTATCATTCAATTTTGTACCTTTTTAGAGAGAAATTTTACGCAGAGTGCAGCAAATATAAAAGCAAAAATAACTCTTAGAGTTACTATAACCCAAATATTTGCACCAAATATAACAAACAAAAGTGTATCTTCTATAATGGCATGACATATCATAAGAAATGATCCAATATATAGAATCTCTTTTTTTGTTAAGGTATTTTTTTCATATTCGCTTATAAGTATTCCTGCGCCATATGTTATGCCGAGAATAACACCTATTGTTATAGAAAAAGCACTGTTTACTTTGTTTGAGTACTCTTCTATAATCTTTAAGGATTTTATAAAATCTAAAATAAAAATTAGTAATGAAACAAGGATTATGATTTGTATGGATAAATATGCAGACTCGTAAAGAGAGTTTTTTAAAAGATTAAGTACAGAATCATAAGTTGCAAGTTTTGGAGTTTCACTATTCAAAACAGGATTAGATAAAAACCAACTATCTGGCAAGAGAGTTGTGATATAACCAACGCTAAGCCCAGCAAAAAGTCTTAAAAGAATTGAAAAAGTCTTAGAAATCCCAAGTTTTTTCATAATAGCTGTTTCAACTATAAGAGCATGACAAATCCCTAGAAACACTGCTAATATAGTCCACTCTTTTGGACTAAGACCAAGAGGTGCTGCAAAAGCAATAGCAGCATATAGGTTTAAAAATATACCGCTAACGATAGCCAATGATGTTTCATTTGGTAAAGAAAGAAATGAAGTAATTGGCTCAAATATAAATGTAATATTCTCAAGTAAATTATAATAAAAAAGTATATCTGCAAGTATATATATAGGGATTACTAGTTTTAAAATTATGATTGAACTTTTTATAGATGAGCGAAGAGAGTTTTTAATAGAAAATTTCATAAAGCATTCTTTTTCTCTTATTTTACACTAAAAAGCTTTGATTTTTATATAAATTTGGGTATAATCTCACTCTTAATTAAATGTGCGCCCGTAGCTCAGCTGGATAGAGCATCGGTTTGCGGTACCGAAGGTCACAGGTTCGACTCCTGTCGGGCGCACCATCTGTTTTTTTAAAACTCCAATTACTTTCAAAATGTAATCTTTTTTCTTCTCATCTATTACTTCTAGTATAATACAAAAAAATTAGGATGGGTATAGTTGTTTTTACATATAGATATAGATAGTTTTTTTGCATCAGCTCAAAGAAGTATAGATTCATCTTTAAAAGGTATACCTATGGCTGTCGGAAGTCGTAGTAACTTAGAAATATTCAATAAAAAACGAACCAATATAAGACTTATTAATGACAACTCTGGTGCATTTGTTACTCCTGTTTTTTATTGTGACAAGAAGAAAACATTTGAGTCTTCTTTTGTGGACTGTATTGATGGAGTAAGAAAAGTTAAAGGAATAATAACAACTTCAAGTTATGAAGCTAGGGCATATGGAGTAAAAACTGCAATGCCTATATCTCAGGCATTACAACTGTGTCCACATATGATTGTAGTGCCATCCAATTATCCGCTTTATCATAAACTTTCACATAAGATACATGCTTTTATGCTTTCACATATACCTAAAGTTGAGCAGTATAGTATAGATGAATTTTTCGCAGATGTAAGTGGTTGGATAGAAGATGGCAATGTTATGGATTTTGCTATAAAACTAAAACAAGAGATATTGGATGAGTTTGATATACCTGTCTCAATTGGAATTTCAAAAGCTAAATGGATAGCAAAAGTAGCTACTAATTCAGCAAAACCATTTGGTATTTATGAAGTTAAAAACATAGATGAGTATATAAAAAATATTCCAATTGAGAAGTTTCCTGGTATTGGTAAATCTTTTAGGAAAAAACTAAGTGGATATAGTATAAGAACACTTGGAGATATAAAAGAAAATAAGAAACTTTTTTACTCATGGAAAAAACCTGGCATACAGTTATATCATAGAGTTACAGGAACTGATAATGAGGGGATTAACACTAAGAGTGATAGGAAATCAATTGGTATTAGCCGAACTTTTGATGCTATTAGAGAGTCTAATGAAATAAAAAGAAGAGTGATGATAATGGCAAGGCATATTGTGTTTATTGTAATGTCAATAGAGGTGAATCCTACTACATATTACTTAAAAATAAACTATAAGTATGGTATCAAAAGTAAAAAAAGTGAAACAATAAATAGAATATTTAGTGAAAATTTATTTAAATCTATTTTGCATAAAATGTATGATGAAATTTCACTTAGAAATCAAGATGCAGTAAAAATAACATTAAATGTATCAAATTTCACATCTATACATCGTAAAACATTGTCTCTTTTGGATTTGGAACATGATATGAAAGAAAAAAAGCTAAGCCAAGAAATACAGAGATTGCGTAGTCAATTTGGGCTTGATATTTTGAAAACTGGTGATGAGTTTTAGAATTGTTAATATATGTTAACGAGAATTATTATCAATTTTATTGACAATAAATAAATATTACTGTATTATTTCAAACATTTTATAAAAATTATTAGGAGTTCTTATATGAATAATGAGGAAGTGTGTGAACAAAATAGATTAAAGTATTTTCCTATAATGATGTATTCTATCATTATGGGTATGGGTGGATTGACAATTATGTATCAAAAGGCTGGACACTTACTAGGAGTACCTCATATTATTGGTACAATTTTAATGTATGTAACAACAGCTCTTTTCTTTGTAGTTACCTTTATATATTTAGCTAAATTTTTTAAATATAGAGAGGTTGTAAAAAAAGAGTTTTCTCATCCAGTTAGAATAAACTTTTTTGCTGCAGTATCAATATCTATGTTAATGTTGGCAATTATATATAAAGAACATTATCTTGTTATATCTGAATGTTTTTGGTATCCAGCAGCAGTTCTACATTTTTATCTTACTATGAGAACTATATCGTTTTGGATAAACAATAATCAGGAGTTAGCTCATTCAAACCCAGCTTGGTTTATTCCTGTTGTGGGTAATGTGTTAGTACCTGTTGCAGGAGTGGGATTTGCTAATCAAGGTATACTAATGTTCTTTTTTAGTATAGGGATGTTTTTTTGGGTTACATTATTTGCAATTTTATTAAATAGAATTATTTTTCATCATCAAATGGCAGAAAAATTTATGCCAACCATGTTCATACTTATAGCCCCACCTGCAGTTGGTTTTATAGCTTATTATAAGATGTATGGTGCAATAGACCACTTTAGTATGTTTCTTTTTAATTTAGCACTATTTTTTACAATACTAGTAGCTTTTATGTATAAAAATTTTGTAAAGATTAAGTTTTTTATATCTTGGTGGGCATTTGTATTTCCACTTGCAGCTATGGCTATTGCATCAATGCTTATGTACCATAAAACTGCTGATTTAATGTTATATTATCTTTCATATACAATGGTAAGTGTTACAACTATGGTCATAGGTGTTGTGATTTACAATACTATTGTAAATATAGGATATGGAAATATTTGTGTTGAAGAGTAGATAGATTTTATAGATAAAAAGGATAAAAATGAAAAAAACAATGTTTATGGATAAGTATCCAATATATACATTAAGATTAGAAAAAACTGAGATAGATCAAAATTCTGTCGATGAAATAGTAGAGTATTTTAAAGAAAAAATTGAGCTTAATAAG
>JALSME010000019.1 GCA_026987955.1 Sulfurospirillum sp. | reverse complement strand
AAACAGGGTAGTCAGACTTCATCTGATGTTAGAGAGATTTTTAAGGCAGGTGCTTATAACTACGGTAAATTTACAGTTATATACTTTTTAGGAAACTCATTTTTAAGAAGTCAAGTAAGAATGATGTGTGATTTTGCACTAAAAATTGTACAAAACAAACTTACTCAAAAAGAGCTAAAAGAGCAACTAAACAGACAGATTAGCCACTCAAAAGTGGTTATACCTCCAAGTGGACTTTATCTATCTAAAATTTTCTATTAAAAACTGACCTTACGCACCATCTATATTTTTAGATAAAAGCAGAAGATGTCAAATGTGAGGCAAGTTTACGAAAGCCTAGCCATAGCTAAGGTGAGTAAACTTAACGAAGCAGTTGATATCTTATGCTTTTACCCAAAGGGTGGTTTATCTTTGCCTTTATTGCTTCGTTAAAGTCTTTCATCTTAGCTAAGGCTAGGATTTCAAGACTTTGCCTCGCACTAAAGGCAAAGATAAACCATCTAAAAGTATAGATGGTGCGTAAGGTCAGTTAAGAAAAATTAATTGTTTTTCAAAATATCCAACTTTGGATTATATACGGAGCTTTGCAAATCAAATGCACCAATAACAGTATGAAAAATATTGTACTGGCCATAGCTATCTCTAGCAGAAACTTCTGGTTTTGAAAAACCTTTTTTCTTCATAAACTTATCTGACTCCCAGATGATAAATGGTATCTCTTTTTGAACATCAGGAGCAATAGAGTAAGGCGTGCCATGTAGATACAGTCCATACTCTCCTAAAGATTCCCCATGATCTGAAAGATAAAGCATAACTACAGGAAAATCTTTAATCTTTTTAAATGTCTCTATTGTTTGATTTAAAAAATAGTCTGTATATAATATGGTATTGTCATAGGCATTTATAAGTTCTTCATTTGTACACTCTTTTAAATCAACTGACTTACAAACTGGCTTAAACTTTTCAAACCCCTTTGGATACTTTTTATAATAAGTAGGTCCATGGCTTCCTGCAGTATGCAAAACTACAAAAATCTTATTTTTATCTGATCTTTTTATAGTATCTAAAATGCCGCTTAGTAAGCCCTCATCGTAACCACACTTTTCACCTTGGCAAGTTTTTATATCTTCTATTTTTTGATATATTTTTACTTTCATCTTCGGCTCACCCCAGTTGTTAGCTCTCCATATAACATCGACTCCTTGTCTTTGAAGGTAGCTAGACAAAGGCTCATGTGAATCAGAAGTAGAACCAGTTGCAGAGAGCATACAGCTAAGTGAAGCTGTGGTATAAGTTGCTACAGATGTTGTGTCTTTTACTACAAGTACATTTTGTTTTTCTAGCAAAGGATTTGTATCTTTTTTGTATCCATATAATGAAAAGTTTCTTTTTCTCGCAGATTCTCCTATAACTAAGACGACTATCATCTTGTCATCGTTTTTTAGTTTGCCATCTGGAAGAAGTATCTGTTTTTGTGATTTTTTCATCAATCTCAATTTGTATCTTATAGGATTTATCATATAAGACCAAGGCATAGATAAACCACCCATAATTTTTGAGTTTTTATCTAACCACAACCATGTTCCTGAGTTTAAGTAGAGTAAAAATACACCCACAAAAAGAGTAGAAAAAGCTATCAAAACCATCTTAAATCTTTTTGGTTTCAATAATCTAATCCTAGAAATTAAAAAAGCTGGAACAATACCTAAGAAAAATATATAAAGAAAAATCTTAGGGTCATAATAACTCGTAGCTTCCTTAAAATCAGTATTAAAGACATTGCCCATCATGGTTCTGTCTAGTATAACATTATATGTAAGAGAAAAATAAACAGCAATTGAGTTACCAACAACCATAACAATAGTAAAATACTTAAGTAATTTTATAGATATAGATGCCATAAGATGAAAAATAAAAACCATCACAACGAAGAGTGCAATACTCAATGACATAAGAGTCAAAATACCACTTGTTGTTGTAAAACTCAAATTTGATATGGCATATTTAAAAAATGGGACGTGATAAACAACCATGTTAAATAATGTAATAAGAACTATAAATCTTGATATTTTCATTGTTTTTCTGCTTTGTTTTGATATATAATAAAACTTTTATCCATAGCAACAGTCTTTGAGCCAAACCATGGGAAATGTCCATATAAAAGAGATAATGCTTTTTGTGGATTCTCATCTTTTTTTACTTCACTTAGATATAATGCGACAGACAATCCAGTCCTATCAGCCCCTGCTTTACAGTGAATCAAAAGTGGTTTTGGAGCTTTTTTAATAATATCTAAAATATCATTCATCTTTTTAATAGTTTGCACTTCTCTATCACCAATAGGGTAGTCATAATGAGTAATATTATAATCACTTGCTATTTTTATCTCATCTTTGTACCAATTTTTGTGCATATCACTTCTAAGATTTAAAATTGATTTTATATTGTTTTGTTCTATATAAAATGGCATATTAAAAGAAAAAAGCTGAGCAGATCTATATATATCTTTATCTACTTTATGAAAATTACCATATATAATAAAGTAGCCTGTCCAAATTGATGCAATAACCAAAAGTGGAAAAAAACATACTTTAAAACTCTTTTTATTATATTCATATGGTGATCCTATTGGTTATAAAAGTTTTGAAATATTATGATTGTCCAAACTGTAACAGCAAGCCCTATACTTAAAAAAACGATGGTACTACCCACATCTTTTGCTCGTCCTGCCATATCATGATGCTCCAATGTTACTAAATCAACAACTCTTTCTATCGCACTATTTATAGTCTCAGCAATCAATACACCAATCATAGTGATAAAAAGCAGCAACTTTTCTAAAAGTGCTATGTCTACAAAGTACATAAAAGGTAAAAGCAATATACATATAACTAGCTCAATCTTAAAAGAACTCTCATGAGTGGTGATATCTTTTAGGCCCTTTAGAGCATAAATAGTGTTTTTTATAAAATTATATTTAGGTTGATTTCTCATTTGAATATATCTTTTTGTTTATTGTAAACTTTTGTTTTTACATCAAATAGCCCTAATAATGTATCAAATAGATTGTCTTGTGAAAACTTCATATTTTCTATCTTCTTAAACTGTTCTGTTTTGTTCGCATCACCAAACCATGCAATAGCAGCTATATGTTTTTGAGCCTCAGGAGCCATAAAATACGGCAGACCATGCAGATAGATACCACCTTCTCCTAAGCTCTCACCATGGTCACTCATATAGAGCATCGCCACATCATATTTATCTTTATACTTTTTCAAAAAATCTATAGTCTTTGCTAAAAATAGTCTGTATAAAGAATTGCATTGTCATAGGCATTGCTCACTTCTTCTTGTGTGCATTGCTCTAGCTGATTTGTTTTACAAACTGGTTTGAACTTTTCAAACTCTTTTGGATACCGTTTGTAGTATGCTGGTCCGTGATTACCCATCTGATGAAGAACTATCAATACATCTTTGTTGCCTACATTTTTAATTCTTTCATCAAGCCCAACAAACATACCCTCATCTCTACATTCACCTCTACATGTAACATACTTATTTGAACTTTTAAACCCCTCATAATCTACCCTAAGTGCAACACCTTTTGAGTCAGAATTATTGTCCCTCCACAAAATATCTACTTTCTTTGTTCTAGCAATAACATCTATAACATTTTCAGTGCTTATACCTTTTTTGTAGTTGTAGTCTCCTCTATCATAAATAGAAAACATGCAAGGAACACTATATGCCGTACTAGTTCCACATGAGTACATGTTAGAAAAGTTTATTACATTTTCTTGCTTCAGAAGTGGATTTGTCTCTTTTTCATAACCATTTAGTGAAAATCTATCTGCTCTTGCAGCTTCACCAACAACCATAATCACTATTTTTCTCTTTGATTCGTTGTTGTCTATATTTGCATCTAAGCCTATCTTTTTTAAAACAGTAGGAGCTGTATCATATGTTTTATAGATGTAAAAACCTATATTGTAAATCCAATAAGTAGGATTTGTATAGTATCTTAGTGGTCTATTTTCCCTGAAAAAAGATGTATAAAACTTACTAAAACTAAAAAGTACAATTACTATAAGCAAGATTGACAGTACTATAGTTTTTATCTTTGAAAACACTTCTTTACCAAATGTCTTATACTCTATCTTAGCCTTATAGACCAATATAGATGGGATAACACCAAGTACAACTACATACAAAACTAACTTCCAAGTAAAAAGGTCCAATGACTCTGCCATATCTGTCTGCAAAGAGTTTCTAATCATACTGTCATCAATAACAACATTAAATGTATTCATGAAATAATTTGTAAATGAAGATACCATAATAGCAAGTATCAAAAGTGGTTTTGTTGTAATTTTAGAACTAAAAAGTGTAAATAATAACACTATAAAACTAAAAAGAACAACTCCTGTTGAAATAACATAATAACTATTTTGCTCAAATGGATATACTTTTAAAACATTTTTAAAAAATGAGTAGTTATCGAACAAAACAAAAAATAATGATACTAGAAAGATAAGTCTATACTGTGTAATTTTCAATTTGATCCTTTTTTAAATAGACATTTTAGCATTTTTTTATAAATAAATACTAACAACAATAAACTATAGTTTTATTGGCTCACCATCTTTAAAAACTTTTACTACTTTGCCAAAAAGTTCATCTCCATCATAAAGTGAAGTCTTATCGGATACTGTTTTAGTTATCTTTTCATCAAATATAACCATG
>JALSME010000018.1 GCA_026987955.1 Sulfurospirillum sp. | reverse complement strand
ATGAATATACTTATAACAGGCTGTTCAACAGGCATAGGGTATTTTTGTGCAAAAGCACTTCGTGAAGAGGGGTATAGAGTTTTAGCTACTTGCAGGTATGAAAAAGATGTTAAAAGATTGCAAGAAGAGGGATTTGAAACATATAAACTTGATTTAAGAAGTTCAAAAAGTATAGAAAAAGCTGTTGTTTGGGCAGATAAACTAGTAAGTGGTAAGATAGATGTTTTGTTTAACAATGGAGCTTATGGACAACCAGGAGCTGTTGAAGATTTAAGTAGAGAAGTTTTAAAAGAGCAGTTTGAAACCAATGTATTTGGAACGCAAGAGCTTACTAATTTGATTTTACCAATGATGAGAAAAAATGGATTTGGAAGAGTGGTTTATAACTCTTCAGTGCTAGGTATTATCTCCATGGCATATCGTGGGGCTTATAACTCTAGTAAGTATGCTATAGAAGGGCTTTGTGATACTCTAAGGCTTGAGCTCAGTGGAAGTGGTGTCGATGTAGTTTTGATTGAGCCTGGACCAATTCACAGTGACTTTAGGAAAAATGCACTTGCAAAATTTTTGGCAAATATAGACTACAAAAACTCTCTACATGTAGAGGTATATGAAAAAACGCTACAGAGGCTAGAAAGTAAAGAAGACGCACCTTTTACACTAGGTGAAGAAGCAGTTTATAAAGCACTTTTAAAAGCGATAACCTCTAAAAAACCAAAAGCAAGATACAGAGTTACATTTCCAACAAAACTGTTTTGGTTTTTAAAGAGAGTTTTGAGTACAAAAATGTTAGACAATATTTTAGGTAAAATAGAATGAACACCCCATACTATCTTTGTGAAGAGAAACTTTTTCGTAGAAACTTAGAACTTTTGAAAAGAGTAAGTGATGAGAGTGGAGTCAAGGTGCTTTTAGCTCTCAAAGGCTTTGCTTTTAGTGGTTTAGCTAGTCTGGTTAGTGAGTATTTGAGTGGGTGTACATGTAGCGGACTTCATGAAGCTAAGTTTGCAAAAGAGTATTTTGGGGGCGAGATTCACACCTATGCTCCTGCTTTTAAAGATAATGAGATAGATGAGATTTCCTCATTGAGTCATCATATAGTTTTTAACTCATTTGCCCAGCTAAATCGATATAGGGATAGAGTCAAAGGCTCTATTGGTTTGCGTGTGAATCCTGAGGTTTCGTCCAGCCCAGTTGAGCTTTATAATCCTTGCGGACTTTATAGCCGTTTAGGCATCACAAGTAAGAATTTTAACCAAGATGACTTAGAGGGAGTGGAGGGCTTACACTTTCATGCACTTTGTGAACAAGATGCTGATGCTCTTGAGGAAGTTCTCAAAAGTTTTGAGAGTAAATGGAGCGATGTTATCTCTACATGTAAGTGGATAAACTTCGGTGGAGGGCATCATATAACCAAAAAAGGTTACGATGTTGAAAAATTAATCAAACTTATAAAAGATTTTAAAAAACGATACGATGTAGAGGTCTATATAGAACCAGGAGAAGCAGTAGGCTGGCAGACAGGGGCTCTACATGTAAGTGTGCTTGACATTGTAGAAAATGACATGAAAATAGCTATACTAGATAGCTCTGCTGAAGCACATATGCCAGACACTATCGCTATGCCATACCGTGCAGAAGTACGAGATGCAGGTAAGCCACATGAAAAAAAATATACATATAGACTCGCAGGAAATACATGCCTAGCAGGCGATATCATGGGAGACTACAGCTTTGATACCCCTCTACATGTAGGAGACAAAATCATCTTTGAAGACCAAATTCACTACACTATAGTAAAAAACACAACTTTCAACGGTATAAAACTTCCAGACTTGGTAATTTTAAGAGAAAATGGAGAGCTAGAAGTTGTTAAAAAGTTTGGCTATGAAGAGTATAGAAGAAGGAACTAAAGTTCATTTTATAGAACTCTAGATTTAAACTAGTAGTGCTGAGATTCTTTGTTGCAGAACCTTTGTTTGATGATTTTGTGCGAGTATTGAACTCTCTAACTTTATCTGGTTTGATGATAAGTTATTAATTTTAGTATCCATCGGCTGTTCTGATACATTTGCATAAGAACTTGTTAGACTAGAAACAGCAGATAGCGAGTTTACTATGCTAATTTCTTGCTGGTTAGTTTTTGCTCCAACTTCGGAGCTAAGAGTATCAAGTACATCTTTAAACTCTGCTATACTATTTTGATTGTCAATACTAAGTGTATCTATAGTGGTTATATCAGAAGATATTAGGGGTTTTCCATTGTAGCTAGTAGTATCTACTATATTTTGCATACTCTTTTTAGTTGCTGAGAACTCTTGCTGTAGCATCTGTTTTTGGCTACTGTTTAGTGCTGCATTGTTATTTCTGACAGAGAGATTATTTAGTCTATCGGTACTTTTCGATAGATCTGTAACTGCTGAGTCAGTAATTTGCATCATAGCTATGGTTTCATTAGAATTTTGAATCTCTTGAGTGAGGCTTGTTATCTGGGAGTTTAGAGAATCTGCTATGATAAGATTGGCACTGTCTTTACCGCTCAGTTCTCGAATAGCTCCTATTTTTGAGAGAGCTTCTTGAGTGTTTGATCTATTTTCATTTATATTATTTGTTATTTGAGTATTAAAACTATTGCCTATTTGCATCATTGACTCCTTAATCTAGCGATAATTTATTATACATCTAATTGGTAAATGAGTCAAATGGAACTAAAATTGCTTTGTTAAGTTTAAAAAGGCTTAGATTTGTTTAGTGGTAAAAATATACTTATAACAGGTGGAACAGGAAGTTTTGGTAAAAAATATACTGAGATATTACTCAAAAAATATAAGCCAAACAAAATTATTATCTTTTCAAGAGATGAGCTAAAACAGTATGAAATGGCTCAAATTTTTAATGACAAATGTATGAGATATATGATTGGAGATGTTAGGGATTTAGATAGATTAAAAAAAGCGATGTATGGGGTGCATTTTGTTATACATGCTGCAGCACTTAAACATGTTCCAATCGCAGAGTACAACCCAATGGAGTGCATAAAAACTAATATAAATGGAGCAGCCAATGTCATAGATGCAGCTTTAGAGTGCGGTGTTCAAAAAGTTATAGCCCTTTCAACCGATAAAGCAGCAAATCCTATCAACCTTTATGGCGCTACCAAGCTTGCAAGTGACAAGCTTTTTGTAGCGGCAAACAACATACGAGGTGGAAGAAGAACAGCATTCTCTGTTGTAAGATATGGAAATGTTTTAGGTTCCCGTGGTTCAGTTATACCTTTTTTTAAAAGACTTATCGAAGAAGGAGTCAAAGAGCTTCCTGTGACAGAAAAGCACATGACTCGTTTCTGGATAACGCTTGAAGAGGGCGTAGAGTTTGTATTAAAAAACTTTGCTCGCATGCATGGTGGCGAGATATTTGTACCAAAAATTCCATCTATGACTATGCTTGATTTAGCAAAGGCACTAGCTCCCGATTTGGGTGTGAAAATCATAGGAATAAGACCAGGAGAAAAGCTGCATGAAGTTATGATTCCAAAAGATGACAGCCATCTTACTTTGGAATTTAAAAATCATTTTGTAATCCAACCTAGTATAACCTTTACTCAAACAAATGATTTTACCCTTGATGGGCTAGGAGAAAAGGGTACTCCTGTTGAGATGGGATTTGAGTATAGTTCCGACACTAATAGTAGATGGCTTTCAAGCAAAGAGTTATTGGCAAAATTAGATGCTTAGTTACTCCACTCAACTCATAGAAGATGATGATATAAATGAAGCTATAAAAGCACTTAAGAGCGATTTTTTAGCTCAAGGTCCTAGAGTTGCACAATTTGAAGAAGATTTATGTGTCTATACGGGCGCAAAATACGCCGTAGTATTTAACTCAGCAACCTCAGCACTTTTGGGAGCATATAGTGTTTCAGGCATAAAAAAAGATGATGAAATAATCACAACCCCTATAAGCTTTGTTGCGACTTCCAATATGTTTATTGCCCTTGGAGCAAAACCAATTTGGTGTGATATAAAACCAGATGGAAATATAGATGAAACAAAGATAGAAGCACTTATAACCAAAAAAACAAAAGCCATAGTACCAGTTGATTATGCAGGAAAACCTGTGGAGATAAAAACCATACAAAAGATAGCAAAAAAGCACAAACTCCTGCTCATACAAGACTCTTCTCATGCACTTGGCTCTAGCGTAGAGGGGCAGAAAATCGGCTCTTTTTCCGACATGACCATTTTTAGTTTTCATGCTATTAAACCCATCACTACAAGTGAGGGTGGAGCAGTACTAACTGACAACAAAGAGTTTGCAGAAGCACTAAGAGCCTTTCGCTCACACGGCATGGTTAAGAAAAGACTTTGGGACTCAGATATGACAAGCCTCGGATACAATCTAAGAATGACTGAAGTAGCGGGAGCATTAGGCTCTTCTCAACTCAAAAAATTAGATAGGTTTATACAAACTAGAGTAAAAATAGCAAATTATTTCGACGAAAGATTTGAAGATACAAAACTTTTTTCAACTCAAAAGATTGAACAAAACAGCATAAGCTCAAGACACCTCTACCCTATAATGCTCGCTAGTGAACTTTTGCATAAAAAAGAAGAGATATTTGTAGAGCTGCAAAAAAGAGGTTTAGGTGTGCAAGTTCACTACAAACCAATCTACAAAAATAGCTACTACAAAGAGAAATTCGGTGAAATTTCATTACCGATGGCAGATAGCTTTTACGGCTCTGAAATCTCAATTCCATGCAACCAAACTATGAGCATGGAAGATGCAAAATATGTAGCCGATACACTCTTGGAGACGCTAAGAAATATGCTATAATATAGAAAAAAGGATATGGCATGGGAGCTT
>JALSME010000017.1 GCA_026987955.1 Sulfurospirillum sp. | reverse complement strand
GTAAATCTTTAAAAAGATGTTCATGATATCTTATAACAAACTCTAAAGCATTATTATCAACAGCAATAACAAGATCAAATCCTCTTCCTCTAAACTGCTCTTCATAAAGATCAAAAAGCCTGTCAAAATAGAGTTGTGTTGCCACCTTTTTTGTATCCATATAGACAGTTGTTAAGTAGGCATCACCTTGTCTTTTGAATCTATTTTCAAAAACTTTAGATATATCATCGCTCCACTTATACCCTCTATGATATGAGTGTATTAAAAGTATATTTTTGGGCCTTTCCTTAGCATCTAAAAAAATAATTAGTATAAGAAAAAGCAAAATAGATTTCATATATACCCATCCCAAATAAAAATATTGCTAAATTATATCCTAATATTCAACTAATTATTGCAACTAGGAATTCCTTGTGAATCACTTGCAAATTCTATTAAGAAGTTTAAGATTTTTTTCTGTTGCTTTTTAAATTTTTTACTTTTTAAATATTTTAATACTTTCGGCTCATCATAATGAAAAGATATAAGATCTTTACCATTGTTCTTAAAATACTCTTTCCACTCATAGCCAGCAGCCAAACCCCCGCCACGATTTCCTTTACCATGACAACTAGAACACTGCTTTAAATAGTATTTCTGCCCTGCTACATTTTGTGCTGCATATGTAAATGAACTAAAAATAGCTAAACATATAATAACTGTATAAAATCTATTTTGCATATTTATCTCCATATGTTTTTTTAAATCTTTTAAGAGCATCATCTGCCCATTCTTTCATATCTTCTACTCCCCAAAAACCATATATTACCATATGTTTTTTCTTGCTTCTTGTTAATTTTTCTTCATTTGGACCCATAAAAAATATGGCAGGAGTAACACTAGTAATAAACCTTTGAGGAGCCTGATCTGTAACCTCATCTTCTATACTGTCAGAATCTGTTGAGCCATCAAGTGAAAGCAGTACAAAGTCTCTATTTAAGTGTTCTGCTAGACTTGGTTCAGGAAACACCTGTTCAATCATCTTAGGGCAATAAAAGCAGTTTCTAGAGTGTATAAACAACAAAATAGGTTTTTTTAACTCTATAGCTTTTGCTTTAGCCTCACTAAGATTTCTATACCAATCTGTAGATAGTTCAATCATATCACTAAAAAGTGTTGAAAAAAGCATAGATATAATAAATAGCACTTTCATAAATTTTCCTTATATGTGAATTTCTAACTCCATTTTAAATAAAATAAATTTAAATTATCTTGATTTGTATCAATTGGCACTTTTGCGGCACTTTTGTGGGATAAAATTACAACAGTCAGAAATGGCTAATCTCAAAAAGGAGGAAAATATGTTAAGAAAGAACATATTTATGATGTTTTTGTTCATTGCGTTCGCAATTGGTGCAAATGCAGCTGATAAAGGCTGTATGTCGTGTCACAACGGACTTGAAGATATAAGACATCAAGATTCTGATATGATGAAACAGATAAAAGCACTAGGTGCTGGATTGGGCGATCCAGACGGCTGCACTGTTTGTCATGGTGGTAATGTAAAAGCTACTAAGAAAGAGATGGCGCACAAAGGTGCTCCAAATCATCCTGGTGGGCTAGAAGCATTCGTTAGAGATCCAGGAAGTATCTGGATAGCTGATAAAACTTGTGGAATGTGTCACGCTACAACTGTTTCAAACATGAAAAAAGGTTTGATGGCAACTGAAGCTGGTAAAATCCAAGGTAACTTACACTCATGGGGAAGCGAACCAACTAAAAAAGTTAAGTTTGCAAACTACGATGTAAAAGATGAAGATGGCAAAGAGCCTGCATGGGGAACTGACACATACAAAAAGTATATGTTAAATATGATGGATAAGTATCCTGATCAATTCCCAACAGAACTTAAGCAACTTCCACTTCCACCACAAGGTCCTGCTGATTTAATCGGCAAAACAGAGGCTGAAGTAGCTTATGCTGCATCTATTACTTACCAAAGAAGTGACTGTCAAAGATGTCACATCGGTGTAAGAGGTAGAAAAGGTAGAGGTGACTGGAGAGGTATGGGTTGTAGTGCATGTCACATTCCTTATGGAAACGAAGGTATCTATGAAGGTAATGACAAGACAATAGACAAAAAAGAGCATGGACACCTACTAGTTCACACTATACAAGCATCTCGTGAAGCTAAAGTTTATGTACCATCAACTGGTGTTACATTTAGTGGTATGCACCCAGAGACTTGTAATAGCTGTCATAACAGAGGTAAGAGAATTGGTCCAAGTTATGTCGGTATGATGGAACAACCTTATGGTTCTCCGTTAAACGAAGGTGGAAAAAGTCAATCTAAAACTCACGGCAAGAGATACAAGCATATCAAATCTGATCTTCACTTTGAAGCAGGTATGACATGTCAAGATTGTCACACATCTATCTCAATGCACGGTGATGGTAGTATTGCTGGAACTACTCTAGCTCAAGTTGAAGTTGAGTGTAGTGATTGTCACGGTACTAACAAAGACTATCCGTGGGAGCTTCCTATTGGATATGGTGAGAAGTTTGGCATAGAGACTCCTGAAGGTCCTCGTGGTCTTGCGACTACTCTTCCTGATTGGATGACTTATGGTACTGTTTATGATAAAGAAGGCGGATACCTAATGTCAACTCGTGGTAACCCACTAGGTAATGTTGTTAAGAAAAAGGGAAGTGACGAAGTACTTGTTCACTTAGCAAGCGGGAAAGATCTGATGGCTCCACTTCTTAAAGAGAAGCACTTAAAAGATACTTGGAAGTCTAAAGAAGCAAAAGTTTCTATGGATGCAGTTCAAGCTCACATGGACAACATGGAGTGTTATGCATGTCATGCTGATTGGGCACCACAATGTTATGGTTGTCACATCAAAGTTGATTATACTAAGGGTAAATCAAAAACTGACTGGGTAGCTAGTGGTTCTACTCACTTCAAAAATGGTGAGACTTTAGAGTCTGTTCTTGGTACTAAAGGTGCTAAGCAGATGGGTAAAGCAAGTGAGACTAGAAGTTACCTAAGATGGGAAGATCCAATCTTAGGAATCAATGGTGAAGGTCTTGTTACTCCTATCATACCTGGTTGTCAAGTTACATACACTGTAATCGGACCAGATGGTAAAACAGTTATCTTAAACAAGCAAGCTCAAGTTCCAGATGGTCCTAATGGCTCACTTGTTGCAGGAACTGATATGGCTCCTGTACAACCTCATACAACTGGTAGAAAAGCTAGAACTTGTGAAAGTTGTCACTCTAATCCTAAAACACTAGGATATGGTATCCAAGATGGGCAGTTCATGACTGGTCAAGGTAAGGATTTCTTCTTAGATTTAGAAAATCTAAACCGTAAAGATCCTAAAAAACAAGAACTTGCATCTAAGTACACTACCGTTCAGATGAAAGCAATTCCAGGAATGAACTACGACTGGTCAACAGTGGTAGATAGAAAAACTGGTAAACAGCTACAAACTGTTGGTACTCACTGGCCTGCATCTGGTCCTCTTCCAAAAGCTATGAGAGACAAGATGGAGAGAACTGGTGTTTGTATGGGTTGCCATGAGCATACGTCAAACAAAGAACTATGGGCTAAGTTAAACACTAATCCTGGTATCTTAACAGATAAAGACCACATCAACAAAGTTGGTGGAATCTTCATAGACGCTGCAAAGGTAGCTAAATGATAAAAACTTTTTCTAAAGTTTTAGGGCTGCTTATTGCAGCCCTTTTTATCTTTTCTGGATGTGAAGATAAAACAGTAGTAACTGAAACTAAACCAAAAATTATGCAAGAAAAAGCTGTGCCACAAGGCAAGATAGAGACTCATGCTGCAAAAAAAGTTGAAAAAATATCAACTCCTAAACTAAAAAGAGATATAAGTGCTATTACACAAGATAACGCAAAAATATCTTCAAATGGAAAGTATGCAATCATCATATTTGAAAGCTCTACATGTAAGTATTGTGATCAACTTAAAGATGATATGTTAGGTGATAGTGATTTAAAAAACCGCTTAAGCAATGACTTCTCAACATATGCACTATCTATAGATGAAAACAAAATGCATCTACTAGATCATCAAGGTGATATGTCTCAAGTAGATACAAAGACATTAATAGACATATATGGCGTTCAAGCAACACCAACTCTTATCTTTACCGATAAGCAAACAAAAAGTATACTTGTTGTTCCTGGCTATATGGGACCAGAGCAATTTAAAGCTACTTTAGATTTTGTTGAGTCTAAAAGATGGGAAGGTGTAAACAGGAAAACTGGTGATATTTATAAAGAATTAAAGCAATTCTATATAAAAAAAGGTATACTAAAGGGCTAAGAAGTTCTTAGCCCATATAAAAGGAATTTTGATGAAAAAATTATTAGGACTATTTGTTTTATTTACTATGTTTGTTACAAATGTAGTTGCTTCAGATATTATCTCGTATGGAAACAAACTGAAATCTAATGGTAAAAATGTAATGTTTATCTTAGGTAGTAAAAACTGCCCATACTGCGAAGTGCTAAAAAAAGATATAAACACAAACAAAGAGTTAAATTCTTTGATCAAAGGGAAAATGAATGTGTACTATATCCCAATTGATGAGCAGTTAAATTTTGAGATTGGAGACAAAAATCCGCCAGTGAAAACAACTTCACTCTCTCTAAAAATGCAATTTGGATCAAGAGTAACCCCAACAGTTGTTATGTTTAATAACAAGTGGGAAAGAATTATACAACTACCAGGATATGCTGACCCAAAACAGATGAAATCTTTTTTGAAATATTTGAACAATGAAATATATAAAAATAAAGAGTTAGGTATATACCTAAAAGAAGAGGGAATAATATAAAGATAATTCTACTAGAAGATGATGAATTCATCGCTAATGAGATAAAATTATATTTTGAAGTAAAAAATCACACCGTTGATTGTTTCGTTAACGGTGAAGATTTGCTAGAAAATGCTAACATATATAGTAATGATATTTTTTTGCTAGATATAAATATGCCAGTTAAAAATGGCATAGAAACACTCAAAGAGATTAGAAGCTTAAACATTGAAACACCTGCTATATTTTTAACATCAATGTCAGACATCAATACAATTAAACTTGGCTATGAGACAGGATGTAGTGACTATATTAGAAAGCCATTTCACTTTGAAGAGCTAGAAATTAGAATTAATAAGCTAGTTTTACAAGACAATACAAAAACCATACAACTTGGACCAAAGCAAACATATAACATACAAACAATGGAGCTTACTGACAACTCTAATATAATAGACTTTACAGAAAATGAAAATAAGCTTATTTTCTATCTTATCAAAAATATCAACCATGTTGTCTCAAGTGATACGCTTATGGACTATGTATGGGATGATAAAGTAGTAAATAGCAACACATTAAGAACACAGATTAAGAAAATAAGAGCCAAATTATCATATGACTTTATACAGAATATAAGAGGTACGGGCTACAAAATAGTAAGTTATACACAAGATGATTGAATTAGAAAGTCTAAAAAAACAAAATAGAAAATTTAAAGTTACTCTTTTACTCTCTTATATACTTTTTGCCACATTTATTCTTGCAGGTATCTATCTGCTGCATGTAAAATATTCAGCAAGTGAATCAATAGCAAATTTTAAAATTGAAGTTGAAACAGAAGCAAGCTATAAACAAAACTTTTACTATGATTTTTATCATAAACGATTTACAGAAGTTAAAGCACTCTCTCATAATGAGATACTTTTAAAATTTATTCAGAATGGGAAAAAAGATTATAGTGATGTAGACTCACTTTTTAAAACTCTTATGCTAAGTAATTTAAATTACATGCAGCTTCGTTATATCAATAAAGATGGTCAAGAGATTATAAGACTTGATAGGAATGAAATTGGCAATAAGCCTGTCGTTGTTAAAAAAGATAATTTACAAAATAAATCTGCAAGGTACTACTACGATGCCTGCTGCAGAATTGATAAAGAAGAGGTTTGGTTCTCTAAAATCGATTTAAATGTTGAACACAATAAAATAGAAAAACCTATTAAACCCGTTATAAGAGTTGCTCATCAAGTCTATGTTAACTCTAAATTTGAAGGCTTTGTTATTATAAATATTTTTATGAAACCTTATCTTAAGACTTTAACTGAATCATCTGCTTTTGATGTTTATCTAGTTGATAGTGATGGCTACTTTATCATGCATAAAGATGAAACAAAAAATTGGGCTAAATATCTTGGTAAGCCTTATAACATTATCAACGATTTTAGACTAGATAAACATATAATAAGTAGTCAAGAAAAATATTTTGATGAAAAGAGAAGATTTTTCTTTCAACCACTCTCGTATGAAATTTATAATGACTATAAACTAGTATATTTTGAAAATGCAATTAAGCTAGCAAAGACGCGGGCATTAATTAAAAAAAGAGTTTTATTTACTATACTATATGCTATATTAATTGCTATACCTTTTGCATATATTGCTTCATTTCCAACAAAAAAAATATACCAATCTCTATATAAAAAATCAAATGATGTAACAGAATTAGCAAATAATTTAGAAAAAAGAGTAAAAGAAGAGATAGAAAAAAACTGTGCAAAAGATAGAATTTTAGAAAATCAAGCAAAACTTGCTGCATTAGGAGAGATGATTGGAAATATTGCTCACCAATGGAGACATCCAATTACAAGAGTTAGTCTTATTTTACAAAATATGAAAGCATTTAAATCACTTGGAAAACTTAGTGATAAACAGTTTGATCAATATATATCTCATACACTTGTTCAAATGGATTATATGTCACAAACCATAGATGACTTTAAAAACTTCTATATACCAGACCATGATATCTCAAATTTTAGTGCTATAAAGTCAATTAATAGTGCATATAAAATTATTGGTGCATCAATTAAGCATCAAGGTATTGATATTATAATAGATAAAAATATTGACTTTGATATACAAGGTTATAGAAATCAATTTTCACAAGTCATACTCAATATCCTCCATAATGCAAAAGAGGCACTAGAATTAAACTCAATTAAATCACCATATATTAAAATATCACTTATTCCGGGAGAAGAAAGAAATAAAGTACAGATAGAAGATAATGCTGGAGGTATAAGCAAAGACCACTTAAAAAAGGTATTTAATGCCTATTTCACAACAAAACCAAAAAGTGGTACAGGAATTGGCTTATATATGTCAAAAGTTATCATTGTTGATAACTTCGGTGGAGCTCTATATGTAGAGAATACTCCAAATGGAGCACTCTTTACAATAGAACTACCAAAAGTTTAAAATATAAAAAAATCTTTTGGATTTTTTATAATAGCACTATGTTCTGCTATGGCTTCATCAGCCATATTATATCGCTCATTAAATATAGTTTTATGATACTGAACTTCATCATCTATAACTTCAAATACCATAGTTTCATACACAATTTTCTTTGTATCATCTTCAAACCATGAGTGTCTAACATTCATACTAATGGTAGAGATTAAGAACTCTCTACCATCAACTTTTAAAACATTTTTAAGCTCTAAATCTCTCATGGTTTTCTACCTTTAAAAGAATATTTTGTTTATCATAACAGCCAATACCGCAAATGGTACTAAATATCTTATCGAAAAATACCATAAAGAAAAGATAGTATCATTCATATATGCCTTTAACATTGAATATGTTTTTTCTCTCGGTAGAACATAACCAACAAAAATGGCTATTACTATACCGCCCAAAGGAAGTAAAACAGAAGAACTTGCAAAATCAAGTATGTCAAATGTTCCCTTGCCTCCAAAAGTTACATACTGGGCATACTCTTTTACATTTGAAAGAAGTGCCATAACACCTAGTATATAGGTTAACAATCCTATTATAAATAGTGACTTAATTCTTGAATAGTTAAATCTACTTGTTAAATAAAGTATTGTAGGCTCCACTATTGAGACAGCTGATGTAATACCGGCAAAACCAAGTGCAACAAAAAATGCAACTCCAAAAATATTCCCTAAGCTACCAAAATCTGCAAAAACAGGAGGAAGTGATATAAAAACCAACCCTGGTCCAGCAGATGGCTCTGCACCTGCATTAAATAAAAATGAGAATATAACAAGTCCCGCTATAAGTGCAATAGCTGTGTCAATCAATGCAACACTTGCAGATGCTCTTAGAACATTTGACTCTTTAGGTAATGACGCTGCATATGTCATAATAGTACCCATACCCAATGAAAGTGTAAAAAAGGCATGTCCAACAGCTTTTAAAATAGTTGTGTCAGTTACTTTTGACCAATCCGGAACAAAAAGAAAACTTACTGCTTCAGAAAATCCATCTAGTGTTATAGCATAAAAGAATAGTGCAAGAAGTATTAAAATTAACATCGGCATTAAAATCAAATTAACTTTTTCAATCCCTTTCTTAATACCCTTTGTAACAATAAAAATAGTAATAAAAAATGCAATATTGAAATAAATAAATTGAGATGTTGCATCAGTTGTAACCATGGCACCAAAGGCATCACCTGCCTCTTTAACAGTTGTTGGTAAACTTATTACAGAAGATACTACATACTTTATAATCCACCCAATTACAACCGTATAAAATGCTAAAATTAGAACTCCAGTAAATATCATAAAACCAGAATATTTCCAGATATACTTATTTCTAGGAGCTAAAGTCTCAAAGGTACTAACAGCATCATTTCTACCCTCTTTACCCAATATAACCTCTGCAATAAAAAGCGACAGTCCAATAAGTGTAATAGTAAGAAGATATATAAGAACAAAAGCTCCCCCACCATTTTCACCTGTCATATATGGAAATTTCCATATATTTCCTAACCCAACAGCACTCCCTGCTGCAGCAAGTATAAAACCTATTCTGCTAAATCTAGCAACTTTCATATAACATCCTCTTTTTGTTTTTTAAAGACGATATAATAGCATAATTATGAAAATTTTAGATGATTTTTTAGAAAGAAGATATAAGGTAGCATTATGCTACCTTATATTTATTGTATAGATGAATTACTTCTCTAATTCATTCATACTTTTTATGTAAGAATATTCTGAAATATTAGTCCACTGACGAGATTTTTTAAGGTAATCTCTTTGAGATTCAATAATCTCTTTTGTAAGTCCACCTTTTGCCTCTAGTTTAGCTATAAGCTCATCATTAACTTTTTTCATCTGCTTTAAAACAGGACGAGGAAAATCTTTTACCTTGATATTTGGATAATCTTTTTTCATTTTAACCCAAGCATTTACACTGTCATTAAAATTTTCACTAAACATATCATAAGCAGTCAATTTCATTGCAGCTGTCAAAATAGCTTGTAAATCTTTTGGAAGTTTTTTATAAGCTTTTATGTTTACAAGGTATTGCATCTCACTTGCTGGCTCATGCCATCCTGTATAGTAGTATGGAGCAACTTTATGAAATCCCATCTTAATATCCATGCCAGGTCCAACCCATTCAAGAGCGTCAATTGTGCCACGCTCTAAAGCTGTATAAAGCTCTCCACCAGGAATATTTGTAACAGTAACACCCATTTTAGACATAATCTCTCCAGCAAAACCAGGAATTCTCATTTTAAGACCCTTTAAGTCATCTGCTGTCTTAATCTCTTTTCTAAACCATCCGCCCATCTGAACACCAGTGTTTCCACCAGGGAAAGAGTAAACTTTATGCTTAGCATATGCTTTTTGCATAAGTTCTAATCCACCACCATAGTAAAACCATGCAGTCTGCTCATCTTTGTTCATACCAAAAGGCATTGAAGTAAAGAAAAGTGTATTTATATCTTTACCTTTCCAGTAGTAGCTACCAGAGTGTCCCATCTGGTACTGATTTAGCTTAACCATATCTAGTATACCAAGTGGAGCTTTATGCTTGTTTTTACCATGCACTTCAATGATAAATTGACCATTTGACATCTCTTTTACAAGTGCTGCTAGCTTTTGCGGAGGAGAAGCTAAAGGAGTAAGTTGTGCTGGCCAAGTCATAGCTAGCTTCCACTTATATACCTTCTCTTTTGCTGTTGCATTTAAAGCAAATGAAGAAATCATTGCTAAAACAAGTAGTACTTTACTAAAATACTTCATATTCATATTTAACCCTTTTAAGATAGTTTATGTCCTATTAACATAGTTATGAATGGTACTAAAATTAAAATTAAAATTTGCTTTTTATATATTTATTAAGTTTTTTTTTGAAGGAGTGTTACAAAATGTAAAAATGGTGCGCCAGAGAAGATTTGAACTTCCACGCCCGTGAAGGCACCGCCCCCTCAAGGCGGCGTGTCTACCGTTCCACCACTGACGCACAGGTGAATTTTAAATGAGGAAAATAGAGGCTACAAAATGTAGCCTCTTTCTATTACATAAATGGGTTTGCGTAAAGTGCAATCAAAGATACAACAAGTGCATAGATAACTTGTGCTTCTATCATCGCTAGAGCGATAAACATAGTAGTCATTAGCTTTCCGCCAAGACCTGGGTTTCTTGCAGTTCCTGCGATTGTTGCAGCAGCAGTGTTACCCATACCTACAGCTCCACCAAGAGCAGCAAGACCAAGACCAACTGAAGCAGCTAGCACAGAATATGACTTAAGCATTTCGCCTTCACCAGCAAATGCAGCAGTAGCAATAGCTACTATTAAAAATAAAACCTTTTTCATTAGGTTTTCTCCTTTAAAATTTTTATTTACAAAGTCCGTTCGGATAGTTTCCCTACTTACCACTTTGTTTCGATTGGGATTCTACCTAAAGTTTAGTTAAAATCCCATTAATCCTTTTAGTCTCTAACTAATTCTAACCCAATTTTTCTACCATTTTGTTCTAGTATTTTTACTTTTACTTTTTGGTCAACTTCAAGATAATCACTTACCTTGTCTACTCTATGGTCTGCTATTTTTGAGATATGAAGAAGTCCATCTACTTCTCCTGGAAGCTGTACAAATGCACCAAAGTCCACTATACGAACTACTGTACCCTCTAAAATCTCACCTTCTGTAAACTTTGGTATAGGTTTATCTTCTCTTCTAGGTTTTCCTCCACCTCTACTATCTCTTCCACCGCGACCACCAAATGATGGCTTGTTTACGATTTCCATAATTTCACTCTTTGCAGCTTCTACTTTTGTTTTGCTTCCACCTGCTATTTTTACTTCACCTTTATCTCTTTCAAGGTCAATTGATACTTCAAATTTTTCTATAAGTTCACGAATTACTTTTCCACCTTGCCCAATGATATCAACAATTTTTGATGGGTCTATACTAAACAGTTCGAGCTTAGGAAGTATATCATTGTTAATTTCAATCTCTTTATCTGCCTCTTCCATAATGTCTAATATATGATTTCTTCCATCTTTTGCTTGATATAGAGCCTCTTTAAGAACATCCATTGAGACTCCCCCAAGTTTTATGTCCATTTGAAGTGCTGTGATACCATCTCTTGTCCCTGCTACTTTAAAATCCATATCTCCATCATGATCTTCTAAGCCCATAATATCAGTAAGAACAGCATGTTTATCACCTTCAAAAACAAGTCCCATTGCAATACCAGCTACAAGCTTACTTGTTTGAACTCCTGCAGCACGAAGCCCAAGAGATCCTGCACAAATTGTTGCTTGAGATGATGAACCATTTGATTCAAGAATTTCTGAGACCAACCTAATAGTTTGTAGCCTATTTGGATCTAGTAACGGCTCTAATGCACGACGAGCAAGATTACCATGACCTAACTCTCTTCTTCCTGGAGGTCTAAGAGGTCCTGCTTCTCCCACTGAAAAACCTGGGAAGTTATAGTTGACCATAAAGTCATCCGTCATAGTTCCTTTGCTTGTAAGTGATTCATACATTTGTCCATCTTTATCGCCACCCAATGTTATAATAGCAAGTGCTTGTGTCTGACCTCTTGTAAATAGACAACTTCCATGAGCATTAGGAAGTAAATTTGTCTCTATACTTATTGGTCTAACCTCTGTTAGCGCTCTTCCATCTGCTCTAACTCTATCAAATACAATCATTTCACGAACAATCTTCTTTTTATACTCATTTACAACTGCACTAACGAGTTCTTTCTCCCACTCCTCTTCAAGTGCCACTTTATCAGTCATAATAGTTTTAATAATCACATCAAGATCTCTAGCTCTCTCACTTTTAGCCATATTAGAAACTGCACGCTTTACATCTTCTTTATAAAACTCATCTACATATGCATATATTGAGTCATTTTTTAAATCTTCTTTATACTCAAGTTCTGCATCATCTTTTTTCAAAGGAGTAAATGTTGCTTCATATGCAGTAGTTGCAGCTGTTATTGCACTTTGTGCTTCTTCTATCGCTCTTAGTATTGCATCTTCATCAAACTCATTTGGTTTATGTGTTGAAGAAAAATTTGCTCCTAAAGCAGGATCTAGCATAGGGTCTATTGCGGCTATTGGTATGTCTGCTGTTTCATTTGTAGCTATTGAGCGCATCTCTATCATAAGAAGTTCCTCTTTTGTTCCTGCTACATACAAATCCAACGAACTATTCTTAAGTTCACTGTTGGTTGGATTTACAACATACTCTCCATCTATAAATCCTACTCTTACACCTGCAACATTTTTGTTAATTGGTATATCAGATATATAAACTGCAGCACTTGCTGCATTTAGTGCAGCAACTTGTAAATCAACTTCTGGATCACAACTAAGAACAAAAAGTGTAAGTTGTGTTGGATAAGCATATCCATCAGGGAAAAGAGGTCTTAAACTTCTGTCAATTATTCTTGAAGTAAGAGTTTCAAAATCACCTGGTTTTGTCTCTCTTTTTATATAACCACCAGGAATTCTTCCTGCTGCATAAGTTTTTTCAATATACTGAACAGTAAGAGGGACAAAATTTCCATCTACTGGTGTATCATCTCTTGAAATTGCTGCTAATATTACTGTATCTTTTATCTTCAACATTACTGAGCCTGCCGCTTGACGAGCTACTTTTCCTATGTCATAAATCTCTTCTTGATTATTTACTTCTATCTTATGTTCCATTTAATTCTCTCCTTTGGAATGGCAAGTACATCTTGCTATTACTAATTATATCTAACACTGCATCAGTGTCCAACTCTTTTAACATCTGATAATAAAAATCTACATCTACAAAATTTGCAATTTTATGTATAAAAAATATCTCATCAGTTACTGGCTCTAGTGACTTTAAAACATCTGCTGAAATTAAAGGTGTAGCATATGTTACTGATTTTGCACCACTTTTTATAACAGTTTTAATTGCTGACATAACTGTCATACCAGTTTCGCAACCTTCATCTACTAGCAAAATATTTTTATCACTGATTGACCCAATCGATTCTCCTTTTCTATATTTGTATACTTTTGGTAGTATCTTTTCTTCATACTGTCTATGTGCTTCTCCATATATAAAATCTAAATTTATTTCAAATGACTTCACAAGTTCATTGTGTAGAACTATCTCCTCTGTCTCACTTACCATGCCGATAATGCACTCTTTATTATTTGGGGCAATAATTGGCTCACTAAAAAGTAAATCATAATTTAATCTAAATTTTTTAGCTATCATATTTGCAATAGGTACTGCTTGAGTAGATATGCATACAATTAAACAGTCATTATCTTGCATCTTATCTTTTGGTAATATATCCATTAGTCTACTTGTAGCATCTGCTCTATTATCAAATAGTAGTTGCTCCAAATTTCTAGTTGGCACTATTATGCTCCCTTGTAAAATCGTAACTTATACCACCAATTGGATAAAGATTAAATGTAAGATATATACCTCGTTTGTTTGTTGAACCATTTGTTGAGCTATCTGGCTCAACCTCTTCTCTATATGCCAAACGATAATCCCAGCACTTTTTCTTCATAGTCCACCCTACCTGCCAAGATTTAAAATAATCCCCTTCTATATCATAGTTTGTACTAGCAAATAAGTTATAATTTGATATATAATTTGTATCTACTGAAAATGTAAGATAGTTATCTACTTTATCTTGACTATCTTCTTGGTATGTATGTATGAATTTTGTTTTATAATCTTCAATTTTCCATGTGATTGATGTCTGAAATTTAGATAATCTTGAAAATTCATGTGAATATGTTAAAAGATTGCTAATTTTTAAATCATTGGCGATATAAATATGAAGATTATTACTTAAATCCTTATATTTATACTCATTAGTAGCAATGTCTCCCATAAGTATTGTCTGTCTTAAAGTATGAGCTACAATTTTTTTACCACTACTGTTATAAAAATACTCAATTAACCCAATAGAAATATTTTCTTTGGTATTTAAAAGCAAAGAGTCGAACTCATCTAAATTAGTATCCTCTTCAATCTCTTTAAATCCATCACTTTTACTGCTATTACCAGGTATTGTATAGTCTAAAGCAAATGATAGTGTATGCATAAAACTATTATATGGTTTTGATAACTCAGTATATAATGATAATCTATGAAAATTCTGTATAACACTACCACTCCCTGAACTGTTATATACTTCGTCTGTATAATTAACTTTAGCAATATAAAAATATTCGCTAGCTTTAAAATGTAAAAAATCATCTAATAAAGGAAAATGAATGCTTATAGGTGCATTAATTTGATGTGTTACGGCATTTAAACCATTTTTACTCATGCTATTTATCGTTTGATAATCAATAGAATAAAATAGATTATCTATAAAAATACTATTTGTAAATCTATGATATTGCAATGCAGGAAGTTCTTGAATTGTTCTATCATTATTTTCTTTTGCGGTATCTATATAGTATTTTGCATATAAGCCTAAATAGTCCAAATCTCTTTTTATATAGTAATTAACTGTAGACTGAACAAGAGTATCATAATTTTTCGTATCATTATTAATTGTATTTAAGTAATCAATATCATTCAAATAGTTAATATCTAACCATAAACCATCTTCAACATTTTCATTAAAATAACCACTAAAAAGCTGGCTTCTATCATAAGCAATTGAGTAACCATAGTGTTTACTGTTTTTAAGATTATTCTCTAACTGATATGAGCTTTTTTCTTTAAATTGCCCAAAAGATATCTCTCCATAGGAGTATGGAGAGTCTGCAAAACGGAGTTTTGCATGTAACCCTAAACCTCGATTTGTTCTTATTTGTGGATTTAATTGAAAATCCCAATTTACTTGAGGAGCAAAATATATGGGCTGCATATAGTACAAACCTTCACCCCCACTAAATGCAAAATCAGGACGAAGAAGTCCTGTTCGTCTTCTTGTATCTGTTGGAAAGGCAAAGTAAGGTAGGTAAAATACAGGAATATCTGCTACATAAAATAGTGTGTTATATGTACTTAAAAATTGCTCTTGTCTATCATACTCACCTGTTGTAAAACCAATCTTCCAATCTGGTTCTTGTACATCACAACTAGAGACTATAGATTTTGTCGTTACATAGTAGCGTGGGTCAAATGTTGCTGTATCACACTTCATCCACATCTTTGATTCGCCTGCATATGCAAACATAGGAGTTAAACTTCCGGTGTCGTTATTCATGTTTAACTTACTGTATCCACTTCTTGTTGAGTAGGAGATACCCTCCATGATTGTAATATTTCCTATAAGCTCTAAATCGCTTGTATTGTAATCATAATATGCTTCATCTGCAGTAATAATATACTTACTACTGTATAGAACAACATCATCTTTTGCATGAACTACTGTTCCATTTTTATTTAATGTTTTAGCTAAAATTTCTACTTTTTGAGTACCATTTTCTACTGAAAATAACGCTGATGTAAATAATAATAAAAAAAATAGCTTAAAATGCATTTACAACCAATGTTTTACCGATTTTATCATGCCAAGTTTCTCTTTTAGGGTTCATAAATGCCCATAAAAAACCTAGATAGAAAAGGCTCTCACTCACTATCCTCATGATTGAGCGATTAAGTGCATGGTGCAGTTGTGGATTTTCCAAATCATTGATAGAAATAACCCTTATTTTCATAAAAATCTTACCTAATGTTGCCCCATACATCCAGACAAAAAATGTCTGATAAATAACTTTTAAAACCATGATATATATAACGAGTCCATTTATCATATTAATTATCTCTTCAACACTTTTACCCTCTTCAATTGATCCTACATATATCATCATAAATAAAAATGATACTAAAATCTCATCAATAAAATATGCCACCAATCTCTTTTGAAAAGAAGCAAGCGTAATACTCTCTCTCTCAAATTTTTCTATTATTTCTTCTTCAGTCATTATCTAAGTGCCTGATATGCTATATCTTTTCTAAATTTTTTACCAACAAAATGCACATCACCACACCTTGCATAGGCTCTATCTCTAGCTTCTCTAATACTTTTACCAATACCAATACAAAGCAAAACTCTTCCACCTGTTGCATAAAGAACACCATCTTCTAATGTTACACCAGCATATGATATATGTGTATTTTCAATAACATCACTGTCTACTGATTCATCTACAATAATTTCAGCAGGCTTAGAACTCTTATATGGGTAATACTCACTTGCCATTACAACTCCCACAGCGTAATCATTGCTTAATTCAATTTCTAAATTTTTCAAATCTTTTGTTGCTGCTTTATAAAAAAGCTCACTTGCAGGTGATTTTAAAAGTGGCATAAGTATTTCACACTCTGGATCACCAAAACGCACATTGTATTCCAATACTATAGGTTCACCATTTACTACCATAATTCCAATAAAAAGTACGCCTTCAAAAGGATACCCTTCATCTCTCATACCTTTTAGTGTAGGATCAACAACTCTCTCATTGATTTTTCTATACAGTTCATCATTAATCAAAGGTGTTGGAGCATATGCACCCATACCACCTGTATTTGGTCCTTTATCACCATCAAGAAGTCTTTTGTGATCTTGTGCTGCTGGGAGTATTTTATAATCAACTCCATCACATATTGCAAAAACAGAGAGTTCATATCCGTCTAAAAACTCTTCTATAACTATAGAAGTTCCCGCATCTCCAAAACTTTCTCCACTTAACATATCGCAAGCTGCTTGTTTTGCTTCATCATGAGTTGTTGCAATAATCACACCTTTTCCTGCACAAAGCCCATCGGCCTTTACTACAATTGGTGTATTTAAAGAGTCTATAAATTCATTTGCTTTTTTTATCTCTGTTGTCTCAATAAATGCTGCTGTTGGGATATTGTTTCTTGCTAAAAAGTTCTTCATAAAAATTTTTGAACCCTCGAGCTGAGAAGCAGCTTTTGAAGAACCAAATACATTTAAGTTATGTGACTTAAAAACATCAACAATTCCATCAACCAAAGGAGCCTCTGGTCCAACTATTGTCAATTCGATGTTATTTTGTTTTACAAATTCAGCAAGTTTTTCAAAATCTTCAATCGATATATTTTCACCTAAGTTACAAGTTGCTCCATTGCCTGGTGCAAAATACAATTTATCTACATTTTTATCCCTGCTTAAAGCAAGACCAATTGAGTATTCACGCCCACCACTACCTATAACTAATATATCCATCAAAAACCTTCAACTTTTCTTTACAATATAAACCCGGGTGGGCGTTCCGTTTACGCTGCGGCCCATAAAAAGCCAACGGTGTAGAACTAACCGACTCTTTAGGCTGCAATCTCTCACATCGTAAGATGCTCAAACAAAACCGCAGACACACCAAGCTAGCACTCGTTCCACTAATACTATCTGTTGGACCCTCATTAATACGGTCATCGCTTCACTCAGGCGTAGGGTACCTCTAGTAATAGGTACCCTAATAGTATTATATGTTAATTTTGCTTAATTATCGTTTTAGAAAGTTCGATACATGCTTTTATTGTTTGTATTTTACTAATATGAAAAGATATATTGTCTGGTAATGCCTTGGCCGTAACATCTCCAATACATACTGCCTCATAATTTTTTTGCCATTTGTAATGTTTAAAAAAGCAATCAACTGTCGATGGTGATGTAAATATAAAAATATTTTTTTTACCCTCTACATGTAGAGCTATTTTTTCATGGCATTTTGTCTCATAAACTACCTCTGAATGTATATCTATTTTATTGTTTTTCAGGATTGTTTCTAAATCAGAAAGAACTTTTTTTGCTCTTAGAAAAAGAACTTTTTTACCTACAAGCTTATCCAATAGCTCCTTTGCAAAATCATTACCATAGGAACTTAAAGAAGTATACTGTACAAGACCACCAAGTTTTTTTACCTCTTTTGCAGTTGGTTTACCTATGGCATAAGATTGTATATTTTTCCAATCTACATTTATGCTGTTTATTGCTCTTACACTATTTTTAGAGCTAAAAATAAGTGCATCATAAGAGCTCAAATCAAGCTTAATATCTCTATATACAATCTTGATTTGAGGTAGGTTTATTACCCCCTCGTGAAATGTATCACTAAGGAGGTAGATACTCATTGTACTATTCCCACTCTATTGTCGCAGGAGGCTTTGAGCTGATATCATAAACTACTCTATTTATACCATCAACTTCATTTATAATTCTTCTACTCATATTTTCAAGTATCTCGTGTGGAATATGTGCAAAAGTTGCAGTCATACCATCTGTTGCTTCAACAATGCGTATACAAGCTGTATTATCATAAGTTCTATTATCACCCATGACTCCAACACTTTTGACATTGAGTAAAACAGTAAATGCCTGCCAAGTTTTATCATAGTAGCCCGTTGCTCTTAGCTCTTCAAGCATAATTACATCAGCTTTGCGAAGAAGTTCTAAATCCTCAAAATTGACTTCTCCCATTATTCTTATACCAAGTCCCGGACCAGGGAATGGATGTCGTCCAATCATCTCTTTTGGAAGACCAAGTTCAAGTCCAAGTTTTCTAACCTCATCTTTAAATATCTCATTTAAAGGTTCAACTAGCTCAAAAGTCATCCAGTCGGGAAGTCCACCAACATTGTGATGAGACTTAATCGTTTTAGATGGTCCTTTTACAGAAACTGACTCAATAACATCAGTATATAGTGTTCCTTGAGCTAAAAACTCTATACCATCATGCTTTTTTGCTTCTGCATCAAAAACTTTTATAAAAGTTTCTCCTATTATTTTTCTTTTCTTTTCTGGGTCAGTTACACCTTTTAGGTTTGCTAAAAACGCATCACTCGCATCAACGGTAATAAGATCAACTCCCACTCTAGTTTTGAACATAGCTTCAACCTGTTCTCTTTCACCAGCTCGTAATAGTCCATTATCTACAAATACAGGAACCAATTGATTTCCTATAGCTTCACTTAAAAGTGCGGCAACAACAGAACTATCCACTCCACCACTAACTCCACAAAGAACTTTTTTATCACCAACTTGTGCTCTAATGGCTTCTATCTTCTCTTTTGCAAATGATCCCATATTCCAAGTACTTTCACATCCGCATATATACTTTGCAAAGTTTTTAAGTAATTTTGTCCCCTCTTCAGAGTGATACACTTCTGGGTGAAACTGAAATGCGTATATGTTTCTTTTCTCATCTGCAACTGCTGCATAAGGTGAATTTTCACTGAATCCAATTTTTTCAAATCCACCTGCTAGTTTTTCAACCTTGTCGCCATGACTCATCCATACAGTCTGACCGCACTTTGTATCTTTAAAAATCTTGTGATCACTCTCAAAGCTAAGCTCTGCTTTTCCATACTCTTGGTGATCTGCAGGAACTACACTTCCACCAAAATGCTGATTTATGAGTTGCATTCCATAACATATACCAAGAATTGGTAGACCTAGATTGTAGATTTCTTCTGAAGGATGATAAGCATCTTTTGCATAAACAGAAGCTGGTCCACCACTAAGAATAATACCTTGTGGATTTCTTGCTTTAATAGCCTCAATACTCTCACGGAATGGAACTATTTCACAGTAAACTCCACTCTCTCTTAGTTTTCTAGCTATTAGTTGAGTATACTGTGAACCAAAATCTAATACTATTATCGGTACTTTTTTATGCATATTTTTCCTTATTTTTAATATAGACCTAAAATCTCAAACTGTATATACCAAACCACCATAGATAAAGCATATCCAGCTAAAATTGTCCATGCATATTTTAAATGAGAAGTAAAGGTATATATGCCTCTAAGTCTTCCCATAACACCTACTCCTGCTGCTGAACCAAAGCTAATTAGACTTCCTCCAATTCCAGCAGTAAGTGTAACAAGTAACCACTGATCAATTCCCATCTCTGGATTTGCCTTTAAAATTGCTGCCATAACAGGCACATTGTCAATTATAGCACTTATAAATCCTACACCTATATTTGATGCTGTTGGTCCCACTATATCATATAGTTTTGTAATATATGTTAACCATCCCAAATAATATAAGGCTCCTACTGCACTAAGTATACCAAAGAAAAAGAGTAAAGTATCATTTTCAACTTTTTTCATAAAACCAAATATATTAAATTCCTCATTATTTTTTACTTTATGATAATAAGAGTATAACTTAAGTAAAGACAGACCAAACATCATGCCCCACATAGCTGGAAAATGAAACAAAATATGTCCTACAACTGCTATAAATATAGTAAATACACCTAAAAATATAACAATTTTACCACCTTTCTTTATCGTCTCTTTTGGTGTTGTATTGATATCAAAATGAGGCTCTCCTGCAGGCACAAATCTACTTAAAAGATATGCTGTAAATACCCAACCTACTAGTGCTGGTGGGAATATAAACAAAAAGTCAACAAACTCTCCCTTTCCAGCAGTCCACGCCATCAAAGTAGTTATATCTCCAAAAGGACTCCACGCACCTCCTGCATTTGCTGCAACTACTATGTTTATAGCTCCCGTTATAAGAAATACTTTGTTTGTTTTATCTATTGTAAATAGAACTGTTGAGAGTATTAAAGCTGTTGTCAAGTTATCAGCAACAGGACTTAACCAAAAAGCAATAAGACCAGTTAGCCAAAAAAGTTTTTTATATGAGTATCCTTTTGATGTAAGTTTATATCTTAAAGTATCAAAAACCCCTCTATCTATCAGTGTTTCTATGTATGTCATTGCAACAAACAAAAAGAAAAATATTTCTGCTATTTCCTCAATAAGTAGCTTCATTTCATCATGTAATGGGTCTGGATTTAAGCCATTTAGTGAATAATATATTCCTATTAACATAAACATAAAGGTACCTGCAAATAGTGCTGGTTTTGATTTGTTTATCTCAAATTTCTCCTCAGTTGCTATAAAATAGTAACCAAATATAAAAACAATCAATGACAATATACCTACCCAAGTAGTTGTCAAATCTTCTCCTGTTGATGCGAAAGCACTACTTGCTAATATAAGTAGTAGTGTCAATAACTTTTTCATTCTCTCTTTCTCCTTTTATGTAGTGTGCTCCTAAAGATACTTTCCTCTTTAGTGCACTCTTTATTATAACCCGTGAAGTCAATAGACGAAGTCTAATCAACTTTCCTGTAGGTAATTTTAGCATTTCTTCTACCCGATTCAAAGACTTTTGTAGTTTTTTTTCATATCTAACTATCCCAGCACTATCCCACATGAGTATTCTAAGCTCATTTTTTAACTTCTTATCACCACTTTTTATAAGTTCTAAAGACTTACATTTAAAACTCAAATGAGCTCTACATGTAAAACTTTTAAGTAATTCATCTGCTACTCTCTTAGAAAAAACTAATCCTTCCAAAAGTGAATTACTTGCTAATCTATTTGCTCCATGAACACCTACAGAAGCAATTTCACCTACAAAATAGATATCTTCTACACTCTTAATTTTACCATTTAAATCAGTTTTTACCCCACCTATTGCATAGTGAAAGGCAGGTGATATAGGTATTCTTTGACTTGGAACATCAAAGCCTAAATTTTGCATATTAAAATATATTGTTGGAAACCTTTTTTTAAAATGCTTCTCTTTAAAATCGCTAACATCTAAATATATCTCTTTTCTCGTCTCTCTTTTATACTCATAAAGAGCTTCTGAAACTACATTTCTTGGACTCAATTCTCCTCTTTTATCATAATCAAATAAAAATCTTTTTCCATCCTCATCAACTATTTTTGCACCTTCTCCTCTTAATGCTTCACTGAGAAGTTGCTTTCTAACAGCGGAACTCTTAACAAAAACTGTAGGATGAAACTGCATCATCTCCATATCTCTCAATTCAATTCCATGCTCACAACATATCCCATGCATATCTGCACTAATAGTTCTTGAATTTGTATGAAACTCATAAAGAGATCCTACTCCACCGCTAGCAATTACTATTTTTTTAGCATAAATATTAAAAATTTTATTATCATGAAAAACTTCTACTCCATAGCATTTTCCATCATCAATAAGTAGATCTACAACTTGAGTATTGTAAAGTATTGGAAATTTTAGAGACTCCATTAAAAAAAGATGAAGCTCTCTTCCTGTAGCATCACCTCCTGCATGTAAAATTCTATTTTTTGAGTGTGCCGCCTCTTTTGTATATAGTAAATTTCCATTAGTATCTCTATCAAAATCAAAGCCAGCATTCATTAAGTCTTGTATTGCATTTGGACCTTCAGAACAGAGTACCTCAACTGCTTTTTTATCACAATGGCCAGCACCAGCTTCTAAAGTATCTTTTACATGTAGAGGTATATCTTCCTTATTTGATGCAACAGCAACACCACCTTGTGCAAAAAAAGTATTGCACTCCCATGCATAGTCTTTACTTATAACTAATACATCCATATCATCTGGTAGGTGTAGTGCTGTATTGAGTCCAGCTATTCCTGAGCCTACTATTAATACATCATAGTCTAACTTCAACTAATTACTCTTTGTGGTTTTATCATATTTTGGTGGTCCTTTATAACCACACCCCACTACACCAAAGCCAATTAATGCTATAATCAAAATATGAAAGATTCTAATACTATAATTTCTCATCTAAAAAGACAACCTTATTTAAAAACTTTAGAGCAACAAGAGTGTTTTGATATACTTATTGAACTTTTACCCAATTCTATCACAAACTCTATCAAATTTATATACAAAAAAAATAACATTCTATTTTTTGTACTAAAACACCCAAGTGCCAAAATGGAGTTTAATTATAAGCGTAATTTGATAAAAGAGATATTAAAACGCATAGAAACTTTTCATCCTAAGTGTAAATGTATCAATTTGAAAGATATTAGAGCATTTGTATCAAATAAAAAAGATATAATTTTAGAAAAATCTCCAAAAACAACTATTTTTTATAAAGAGCGATCATCAGCAGAGTTTAAAAATATAGCTACAGATGATAAACTTCATGATATTTTTGAAAAAATTAGAGAAGAGATAAGATGCTTGAAAGAGAACTAAAAAATCTACCTCAAAGTGCAGGAATATATAAGTTTTATGATAAAGAGAAAAAACTTCTCTATATAGGTAAAGCAAAAATTTTAAAAAATAGAGTAAAAAGTTACTTTAGATTTACTCCATCACTGCAACCTGCTTTAAAATTAAGTCCTAGAATTAGCAAAATGATAAGTGAAACATACCACCTAGAGTATATAGTAAGTCCTAGCGAATACGATGCACTTATACTTGAAAACTCTCTTATCAAAGAGTTGAAACCAAAATACAATATTCTTCTTAGAGATGACAAAACTTACCCATACATTGTTGTAGATACGAGTGAAGAGTTCCCTCGATTTGAAATTACAAGAAAAGTAGAAAAAAATAGTAATCTAAAATATTATGGACCATTCTCTAGCTCCGCCAATGATATTTTAAAAGCAATATATTTAACATGTAAACTTGTACAAAAAAAAGGCTGTTTAAAAGAGAAAAAAGAGTGCCTTTTTTATCAAATTGGAAAGTGTCATGCCCCATGTGTTAGAAAAATATCTAAATATGATTATGGAAAAATAGTTAATGAAGCAACCTCACTTATAGTAGATAGAAAAAAACTTATCGCAAAACTTGAGTTTAAAATGACAGAGGCAGCTGAAAATCTAAATTTTGAGGAGGCAGCAACTCTTAGAGATATGCAAAAAAGCATTAAAAACTCTCTACATGTAATACATTTAGACCTTGCAAAAGTAGAAAATTTTGATCTTTTTGCAGTCCATATAGTTGGTAATGTAGCCTCAATCATGCGTCTATTTATACGAGATGGGAAAGTGGTTTCAAGCATAGACAATATAATTAAGAATTCAAATGGGTATGAGCTAGGTGAAATATATAAACGAGTATTAATACAATTTTATAATGAAAAAACAAAACTTATAAACTCTCAAATTATTTTAGCACATGAGTTTGAAGAGAGTGAAGATATAAAATATCTTCTTCAAACTAAATATAATAAAAAAATTACTTTAACCTCTCCTAAAAGAGGAGATAAACTAAAACTTGTTAATATTGCTTTAGAAAATGCAAAAGAGAAATTGAGCCAATATTTAAATAAAAACAACAGTGATATACTAGAGGAGATAGAAAACCTATTTGATCTAAACAAAAGACCTTATAGAATAGAAGTTTTTGATAATTCTCATATTGGTGGGGAATCTGCTGTAGGATGTATGGTGACTTATGAAGAAAAATTTATAAAATCTAATTACAGAGTTTTTAACCTAAGCAGTAAAGATGAGTATGGACAGATGAGAGAACTACTCAGCAGAAGAATTAAAAATTTTTCCAAAGATTCTCCACCAGATTTATGGATTTTAGATGGGGGCAGTACCCTTTTAAAACTTGCGAATGAACTATTAAAAGGGCATGATCAAGAGATTGACCTGTTGGCTATTTCAAAAGAAAAAAAAGATGCAAAAGCCATGAGAGCAAAAGGTAGAGCTAATGATATTATTTACTCTTTAAAATATGACTT
The DNA here is from genome assembly GCA_026987955.1 of Sulfurospirillum sp. Classification (GTDB taxonomy): domain Bacteria; phylum Campylobacterota; class Campylobacteria; order Campylobacterales; family Sulfurospirillaceae; genus Sulfurospirillum_A. The sequence continues at coordinate 1,476 of JALSME010000017.1, read as the reverse complement.
TAAATTGCCAACATCAGACAAAAGATTACAATTAATACAAAAATTAAGAGATGAAGCTCATAGGTTTGCTATATCAACACATAGAAAAAGAAAACTCTCTTCAGATATGAAGCTTGATATTTTAGAAGCAAAAGGCATTGGAAAAGCCACAATAAAAAAGTTAATCTCCTATTTTGGTACATTTGAAAAGATATACTCTGCCAATAAAGAAGAGCTAGAAAGTATAATAGGTAAAAAAACAGGAAATATACTACATAGTTTTCTAAATAAATAGGTTAATTTTAAGCAAATATTAGTTAGTATTAATCTTCAAAGTGAGGTGAATAATGATACTTTATAGTAAAAGTGGGGATTTTCTTGGTATTGGAAAGGATGAACTATCTTTTTTAGGTTATGAAGACTTAGATGAGTTTAGGAGTTTCCATAGTGATGTAGCTGACCTTTTTATAAATAAGCCGGGCTATATATTTAAATTTAAAAATTTTTCATGGATTGATTATGCTCTGCATAGTGGTGCTCCAAAAAAGAGTGTCATTATAAGGCTAAAAAGTGGCAACGAGGTAGAAATTGCACTAAAAATAAAAGAGCTTTTTCTATATAAAGAAAAAGATGATATATACTACTCAGTTGAATTCATCAACAACTCACTTCAATCGAATACTACCAGTATTAATGATATAAATATACAATCCACCCCTTCTAGTGTAGCAACAACTACAAATGAAATTACAATTGATGAACCATCTGATATAAAAGTAGAAAAAGTTATTGAAGAAATTTCTATTGCAGAGGATTTTATCGATAATGACATATCAGATGACTACAAAACAGAGGTAGATGATACACCAAAAATTCAATTAAAATCAGATTATAAATTACTTAACGAAGAGAGTGACTTTAAAATCAAACAAGAAGAACCAAATATAAAAGAAGCTCCCAAAGATAGTATTGAGATAGATGAAGACTATAAACCTATTGGGATAAAATTTGATTTAGACAATGATAAAGTAACTAAAGAGGAAAGTGATGATTTTGATTTTGATTTAGTTCAATGTGTTGACGACTTAGGACTTGATATATCTCTAGTTTGTGAGCTACTAAGTGACTACTTAGAAAAGATAGATACTTCATTACCAATTATTAAGTCTTCTATAGAGAGTGAGGACAAAGAAACACTCAAAAACAATATATATGAGCTAAAAGGTATATCAGATAACCTAAAGATATTAAAATTATCTTCAATTTTAGAAAGTATCCTTGAAGCTACTAATATAGACGACAAACTACAAAAGCTTGAAAGATTTGAAAGAATAGTTGTAAAATTTAGAGAGGAATTAGCATGAAATTTAGAACACAAGATACACTGAGGCTCATAAGTCAATATCCACTAGCTCTGTTATTTATATTTTCTTCGTACTTTTTGTACCTATCTTATGATCAATATACAAAAGCAGAAACATTTGAATATAAATTAAA
>JALSME010000016.1 GCA_026987955.1 Sulfurospirillum sp. | reverse complement strand
GTAAAACCAAAGCCAAAACCAATCATAAAACCAAAACCAGTAGTAAAACCAAAGCCAAAACCAATCATAAAACCAAAACCAATCGTAAAACCAAAACCAGTAGTTAAAGAAGAAATTTCTCAAGAGCCTAAAATAGTTGAGTTAGAAGAAAAAATTATCAAGCAACCTATACAAGTAGCTTCGCAATCACCAAAGAAAGCACATAAAGATACAATAGATATAGAGTCTTTAAAACAAGCATATTTTGATAGGGTTAAATCAGAAATAAACAAACATAAAATCTATCCTAAAAGTGCTAGAAGAAGGGGTATTGAAGGTAGTGTAAAAGTGTGTTTTGTGATTTCTAAAGATGGAAAGTTTTTGCATATTAGAGAATTTGAAGGTAAAAAAATATTTAAAAAATCTGTTTGCAAGGCTATAAAAAGAAGTTTCCCTGTAAAGCCAGATAGAGTATTGTTTGAAGATAACTATGAGATAACATTAACAATTTTGTATAAATTAGTTGATTAGATAGTTTATTTTATAAATTGCTTGATATTGTATTTATCATAGTATGTATCTATTGCATCTTTTAAATCTTTATCATTTAACCTACTTTTTTCTTTAAACCCATGCTTTATTATATAGCCATATGGTGTTACAGATTTGTTTGATGTTGGATTTTTTAGAAATCTGAATATAGCTTTTTTTATTTTCTTCTCACTGCTATATTTTAGACTGTATTCTGCCATAAAGTATTTTAACTCTTTTTTGTCTTTGTGACAATAAAGACAGTTTGTCTCATACGGATTTGCAAAAAGATAAATAGATACCAATAATATACATACTACTTTTACCATTTTAAAATCACCTTAGTACCTCTATTTTTATGAGAAATTATTTTAATATCCATATCATACTCTCTTACAATAGAGTTAATTATATCGTAACCTATACCAAATCCAGATATATTTTCATTGAACCTTTTGTATCTAGTAAATACTTCATTTAGCTCACTATTTTCCATGCCAATTCCTTCATCTTCGATACTTAGCACTATTTGATTAACATTTTGAGCTAGGTAGATGTGAATTGTACTGTTTTTATTAGAAAATTTAATAGCATTGGAGATTAGGTTATCAAATAGCCTCTCTGCTCGATGCATATCTATCATTGAGTATACATTATCTTGTATCTGTACTGAAAAATTTATCTTTCTATTGTCTGCCAATATTTTAAAATACTCAATTCTATTGTTTAATATATTTGAAATATTTAGATTTTTATTTTCAGATTTTTGCCTGTTGTTTAAGAGTAAAAATGATAAATCTTTATATATATTTGAGATTGTCGTTGCACCTATTTTTATACGGTTTATTTTTTTAAGATTTTTTTCATCTATTGTGCTTAAATCTAGAACTTCTATATTGTTTAGTATAGTACTCGTTGGAGTAATCAGCTCATGTGTAGTATCTTTTATAAACTTATCTAAAAGATTGACATTATCACTAAGTGGTTTAATTAGTATTTTAACAAGCAAAAACGAAGTAAAAACCAAAAAGAGTATTATTAACATCACTATAGCAGCTATTTTTTTAAGTGTACTATTGAATTCAAGTACCTTTTTTTTCTGTATAACTAGATAGGCTGCACCAAGATAGTAGGGCTCAATATTATAAACATAGTATATAAAATCATCTTTTATAAATCGCTTAGCATCAAAAAGGATTATTTTTTCATCAAAAGTGGAAAATATTAAATTTTTATCGACATCATATATCGCAGATTCTATGCCTTCTACTCTTGGGTAAAATGCAACTTCTTCAACTATATTATCATCTAAAATCTCAAGTTGGTCTATGATGTATTTAGCTTGTATATCTATCTTCTCTTGCTCTAGTAAAAATATGCTTTTTTCTTGATTGACTATGTACACATAGCTAAGAGTCAAAACAAGTAAAATTGTAGTTATAAGATAGATAGAGACTACATTGATTATAGTTTTTTGTATATTTTTGTTTTGAGAAAGTTTAAATAACAAGCATATATCCTTGTTTTTTAATATTGATAATTTTATCTTTACCTATTATTTTTCTAAGGTTATTTATATATATCCTTAGGCTGCTATCACTACTCGTTTCACTTGGGGACCAGACATATTCATATATAGTATATAGACTTACAAGTAAATTTTTATTTTTAATAAGAAGCTTTAAAAGTTCTAGCTCTTTATGCGTTAACCTTTTCTCTTCGTCATTTTGTACGAGCCTATTTGATTGAAAATCAAAAGTTATATCATCATCTAACTTGACTATATAGCTATGTGTATTAAAACTTCTTTTACATACAGCATTTATGCGATGGAGTAGCTCTTTAAGGGCAAAAGGCTTTTTTAGGTAGTCATCAGCTCCAATGTTGTAACCCCTATCTAAGTCTTCTATAGAGTTGTAAGTTGTAGTGTAGATAGCTGGTATCATTATATTTGCTTCTCTTAGTTTTTCTAGCATTTCAAATCCATCCATTCCTGGAAGATTCACATCTAAAATGAGTATATCAAAGTTTTGTTCATATAGTTTATCGATAGTATCTAGTGCATTGTATGTAGAAGTGACATCAAACTGGTTATCTTGAAGAAATTCTGTAATTGTTTCTGAAAGACTAATATCATCTTCTAAGTATAAAATTTTAATCATGAGTTATACCCATCCTAAGTCAAATTAACGCATATGCGTTAGTTTGGTTTTTGATGAGTATATTATATCTTATGATTATAAAATAATTGTAAAGTAAGTAGAGATGTATTATAATATTGCTATGAAAAAATTATTTATAACAATATGTTTATCACTCACTTTAAGTGCAGCACAATGGTGTCCTGTTACTGGTTTAAAGATTTCTGAATATTTAGAAACCTCTTACCAAGCAAAACTTAAATCAAATGACTCACTTAGAGTGTATGCCTCTTTGTATGCTCTTTTAAAAGATAGAGAAAATTATGGCTTAAAAGATATAAAAAAATATGATACAAAAACAAAAACTTATGTGAGTGTAAATATTCCTAAAAGTATGCACATTGGTAAAAATCCTATGAGTGAAGTTTATAGGAAAAGATACTATGCTATGGGTAAAAAACTCTATAAAAAAAGATGTCCTCAAGATATAGATTTGGAAGATTATTTAGAAATAAGTGATTTAAAGCAGGAGTTGCAAGAGATTTGTAACTTAGACTCTGAAATGTATCTTCATGCAACCGCTGTTTATCTTTGGGATGTAAAAAGAGTAGGCGGAATTGTTTTTAATGAAAAGAAAGTTCATGTTACAGAGCATGAAAAATGCCCAGTATGTGGTATGTATGTTTATAAGTACCCAAGATGGGCAGCACAGATTTTCTACAAAGACAAGCACTACTCATTTGATGGTGTAAAAGATTTGATGAAGTGGTATTTTGAACATAAAGATGACATACAAGAGATAAAAGTAAGCGACTACTACTCTCAACATGCAATAGATGGAACAAAAGCATACTATGTTATAGGAAGTGATACTTATGGACCGATGGGTCATGAGCTTATACCTTTTATAGAACTTGATGATGCAAAAAACTTTAAAGAAGATCATAAGGGTAAAAAGATATTGCGGTTTAATGAGATAGAGCCGACATTGAGCCTATTTTTGGATTAAAATTTTATGAAAAAGTACCTTTTTTCTGCATACATATTGTTTATGTTTTCAGGTTGTGCGACAGGCGATTATGTATCTATAGCAAGCGCTGCAATTAGCAAAAATCCATCTCATGCTTTTGAAGTATATGCTCGAAATAAATCAATCCAATATGTTTCCCATCCAGAAAGACTGAAGAAAGATTTGAAGTTCTTATCAAACTTTATAGACAATATTTCTAAGCAGTGGGGTGATAAAAATGTTAAAGTACCAAAGAAAAAAGAGTATGTAAAGTATATGCAAAACTTCAAGTCTAGAGCGCTTGTAGATTTTGATAGAGGTATTGTAACTGTTGAGTCTTTAGATAGTAAAAAAAGCCTAAAAAATGCAATAGTAACTACCTTGCTTCTTCCTGATGATCCAAGAGGTGCAGACCTTTTTAGTGCAAAAAAGATAAAACTAGGGGCAACTCCATATCTTTTAGGTGAAGTAAAAGATGATCAAAACAAAAACATACGCTACACTTGGCGAGCAAATAGATATGCTAGTTTGCTACTAAAAAAAAGATATAAAACTAAAATAGTCAATAAAAAAAAGATATACTTTGTAACCATTCCAATGGTAAAAGATCATGCAAGTGTAAGGGTGAAAAAGTTTAAACCATATGTAAAAAAATATGCAAGAAAATTTGGAATTAGCGAAAATCTTGCCTACGCAATCATAAGAACAGAGAGTAATTTCAACCAGTTTGCTATGAGCAGCTCAGGAGCCATTGGTCTTATGCAAATAGTCCCAACAAGTGCAGGAAGAGATGCATATATGCATGTAAAAGGTAAAAGATGGACACCATCTAAAGAGTACCTTTTTGATGCAAAAAATAACATAGAACTTGGTGTCGCTTACTTAAATATCATAGATAAAAAGTACTTAGATGGCATAAAAAACCCAATCTCAAGAGAGTATTGTGTGATTAGTGCATATAACACTGGTAGTGGCAATGTGCTAAAAGTTTTTAGTAAAAACAGATCAAAAGCAAAGAGTATTATAAACTCAAAAAAACCATCACAGATATACAAAAAACTTCGCTCTAGTTTGCCCTATGAAGAGACAAGAAGATACTTGAAAAAGGTAGTAGATTTTAAGAAAGATTTTGTACGCATATAAATTTAGAAAACTTTTAATAATGCAATAATAAGACCTAAAATTAGTATGATAAATCTGCTAAATAAAGTTTTAGATTCATTAACCAAAGCATATGACACAAGAGCCAATCCTATTGATATTTTTG
>JALSME010000015.1 GCA_026987955.1 Sulfurospirillum sp. | reverse complement strand
CTTAAAAATAAAATGTGTTTTTAAAAGGAATATGGCAGATATTTGAACTTTTTGTTGAGTATTTGTTGAAAAACCTTTTAAAAGAACATATTGTTCCTTAATCGAAGTAGGTAGTTTGAGCTACAAAAAGAGATTATGCAAGAAGTCCAATCCCCTTTTAGTTGAGCTTTTTGTATGCTGATTAGATACTCATAGAAAGTTTAGTTATGTAAAATCCACCAAAGATAAGCCAAGCAAAAAGTATGGTTGCAAGGTAGATTGGTTTCATGCCTACTTTTTTGAATTTATCGAAGCTTGTTTCCATACCAAGTGCGCTCATCGCCATGGTGAGGGCAAAGGTATCTAGGTGGTTTATAGTTGAAACTACAGTGTGTGAAATCAAATCAAAAGAGTTAAAGCCAGCAACACCTATAAAAGCTACTGCAAACCAAGGGATAGTAACTTTTGTTTTTTTGTTAGTGCTTGAGTCTTTGCTTGTCAACCAAAAGCCAAGAATTAGTAAAAATGGTGCTATCATCATTACTCTTAACATTTTAACTATAACAGCGGTATTTGCAACTTCGCTTCCAAGAGTATTTCCAGCAGCTGCCACATGAGCTACTTCGTGGATAGTTCCACCGATATATATGCCCATACCAGTGGCATCAAGGTCAATAAAACCAGCTTTATAGAGAAATGGGTACAAAAACATTGCAATAGTTCCAAAAACAACAACAGTTGAAACGGCAACTGCACTTTTGTGAGGCTCACTGTTTAGAACAGGCTCAGTTGCAAGTATAGCCGCTGCACCACAAATTGAGCTTCCAGCAGTTGTGAGTATAGTAGTATCTCTATCGAGCTTTAGTAGTTTGGTTCCCACAAAATAACCAATGATAAATGTCAGAGTAACAACAACCGCACTTGTAAATATACCTGAAATTCCTACAGCTTCTATATTTTGAAAAGTTAACCTAAATCCATAAAATACAATAGCTGTACGAAGTAGAGTTTTTGTAGAAAATATTATGCCAGGTACCCACTCTTGTGGTAGTTTGTTTCTTAGTGTATTTGCATAAAATATACCCAAAATAATCCCTATAATAAGAGGGCTAATGCCATATGATCTAAAAAATTGAAACTCTGCTATATAGGTTGCTGCCATTGCAAAAAGTGCTACAAAAAGTATGCCGCTTAGTGTATTTGCTCTGTTTTGTTTTTTAAACATCATAGGGTTGTCCTCAATAAATTTTGTCTATTTTACTCTATAAATATTTATTTGTAAAATATATTAAATTTGATATAATAATTTAAAAAACTAATAAGGAGCTGCTTTGACATTAAAAGAACTCGATTTTTTTTATAAACTTTGTGATAACCCTCATGTATCACAGCTTTCAAAAAAACTATTTGTAAGTCAGTCGGCTATATCTTTAGCTATAAAATCTCTGGAAAAGAAGTTGGGTGAACCGTTGTTTGATAGGATTGGAAAAAAACTTGTTTTAAATGAGAGAGGAAGAGTCTTCAAAGACAAAACATATGAGAGTTTTTTAGCCCTAAAAGATGCACAAAACTTTTTTAAAGATGACAACATATCGGGAAGTTTACATATCGCTTCTAGTAAGACTATAGGTAACTTTATAATGCCACAAATAATTTTTGATTTTTTATTGAAGTATGAAAATGTATATATTCAAAGAGATATAAAAAACTCATCAGAGATTATAGATATGCTAAGAGATGGTAGACTTGATATGGGTTTTATTGAGATTGATTGTAACCATGTTGAGCTAGTCAAGGAGAGTATAGCTGAGGATGAGCTTGTTGTAGTCAGTTGCGATGAGAGTTTACCTAATGAGGTCTATATAGATCAACTCTATAAAAAAAAGTGGATTTTAAGAGAGAAAGGCTCAGGAACTAGAGAAGTTTTTTTAGATGCTCTTGGGGGTTTATCAAAAAAGTTAGAAATTTTTATGGAGTATAGAGATTTTGAAGAGGTAAAAAAGTTACTTTTACAAAACAAAGAGGCTATTACATGTATATCAAAATTGGCCTTGCAAAAAGGTCTTAGAGAGATAAAGTTAAAAAACATATCTGCAAAAAGAGAGTTTTACTGTATTTATCATAAAAACAAATACCATAGCAAACTGTTTGAGACTTTCAAACAGTTTGCTAAGAGTGGTTTTTAGCTATTTGCAAATCTCCGTCTATGTAGAACTGCAAAAAATGCAGGAACATAGAGTAGATTTAGTATAGTTCCCCAAGCAAGTCCAAACCCAAGTGAGATTGCAAGTGGCTGAAAGATTGCTGCTTCTCCTGCTGGCCAGAAGATAAGAGTAGAAAGACCTATAAGAGTTGTGATTGTTGTTAAAAAGATTGGACGCAAACGCTTTGTTGCTTGGTCAAATAGCTCCTCCATGTTGTTAACTTTCTTAAGATAGGTCATCATAATAATTCCATCATTGATAACAACTCCAGCAAGACCAAGTGCTCCAATGATTGAAGGCATAGTAAGGTTAATACCCATCAAAAAGTGTCCCATAAGGACTCCTAAAAATGAGAATGGGATGACTGACATGACTATAAAAGTATCTCTAAAAGAGTTAAAAAGATATAGCATACTTAGTGCTACAAGAAGAAGAGCTATAGCAGAGGCTGATATCATATCGTTTTTAAGCTCATCATTTTTCTTTTTCTCACCAAGAAGTTTGATGCCCACACCATCTTTTTTGAGCTCATCTAGTGTATTTTTTAAGTTATCAATTGCTTCTGATGCTGTTATGATTTTGGTATCAACATTTGCATAAACATAGAACATTTTTTCACCAAACTCTTTAGAAACTCTCTCAAAGGATTTGACTATATCATACTCTACAACATCTTTTAGTGCAACACTTCTTCCATCTCCTAGCGGTATTTTTAGGCTATCAAGTGTTTTTTTACTATCTTTATTGACACTTTCAACTTTTATCTCTAAAAGATTTTTATCATCAAAAGCAGTTGTTTTTTTCTTTGATAAAAACATATTAGATAGAGTTTGCCCTATGATTTGCTCGTTTAGTCCTAGTGATTCTCCATAGCTATTGACTTTTAGTTTTATCTCATCTATTCCAAGCTTAGCACTGTTTTCTACTGATTTTATGCCACCCATTTTGGTTAGTTGTGACTCTATTTTATTTATAGCATTTATAATTTTTTGGTTGTCGTGAGATATGATTCCAATTTTGATATCAGATTTAACAGGTCCTGCTTTTCTCTCTACTACAAAAATCTCATCTAGTTTATATTTTTCCTTATAATTCTGTTTTTTTAATAGCTCCCTTAACTCTTGTGAAATTTCCATAGATGATTTTTCTCTAATTCTTTCACTATCATCATAATAGAAGCTTAGGTACGGTGTTATGTATTTATCTACAAAAGTTTTTTCTACCAATTTGTATAGCTCTATTGTGACATACATAACATATGGATAATTCTCGCCACTTCCCTCCGTGTTTCTTCTGTATCCTGCAACAGCTGAGATGGTCTTAATAGACATGTCATCTTTTAATTTGTAAAGGTCTCTTGAAATTGAGTTTACGATTTTGTATGACTCTTCAATAGGGGTGTTTATATTGGCCTTGATAGATAAGTTTATAGTAGTAGAGTCAAATCTTGGAAACATTTGAAACTTTGATTTTTTAATGCCAAGCACAGTTAAAAGAGGAATTAAAATTAGAAATGTTATTAAAAAAGTTTTTCTATACTTAATCAGTTTGTGTATAATAGCACTATATATGTTGTTTGCTCTATTCCATGAGAGTACTTTTGACTCTCTTTTTAGAGTGTGTGCAGCATGTATTGGTAAGAATATAAATGATTCTAATAAAGATGCAACGATTAAAGCTGAAACTGCAATCGGAATAAGCTTAATAAACTCTCCCATCGTTCCGCTTATCATAAGAAGAGGAATAAATGTAAAAAGGGTAGTAGCACTTGCCATAAAAACAGGTTTAAACATCTCTTTAGCACCTGAAACTGCTGCTTCTTTAGGCTCCATACCTTCTTCTACTTTTTGCTGTATGTTTTCAGATACCACTATGGCATCATCAACAACAATTCCAAGTGCTACAAGAACACCTATTAGAGATACTAAGTTAATAGTATATCCAAAGAGGTAAAAGTAAGTAGCTGCCATAATGAAAGATGTAGGAATTCCAAGACCAACTATAATCGCCATACGAGTATTGATAAGTAGTACAAGCAAAAGAGCAATAAGAATAAGTCCAAATAAAATATTTGAAACAACTACATTTAGTCTGTCTTTAATTCTTTGAGAGTTGTCGTTGTGTATTATAAAAGTTATATCTTTGTTCTGTTTTTCTAGTTTTTCTATGAGTTTACTTATGTTCTTTTTAGCATTTAGCGCATTACCTGTCTCGGTTTGATATACCGTAAGGGAGAGGGAGGCAGTTGTATTTATAGAGGAGAGTGTAGAGGCATCCTCGTATCTTTTTTCAACTGTAGCAATATCTTTTAAGTATATCTGCTTTCCATCAACTCTTAAGATAGTATTTTCCATAGCTTGAGGATTTTTTTTGCCATTATATGTTGAAAGAAAATAGTGCTTGCCTTTTCCCTCAATTTTTCCTACAGGAAATATATACGATATTCCACTAATTGCATTAAATACAGAGTTTTTGTTAAGTCCAAAACTTTCGATTTTATTTTCATCTATCTGTATGTTGTAATACATATCAGAATCACCAAAGATTGTAACTTCCGATACATCTTTAACGCCAAGTATTTTAGTTTTTAAGTTTTTTGCAAAATCAATAAGTTCGGATAGATTTTTTGAATTAGATGTTATAGATACATCCATTAAACTTTTGTTTATCGAGGCAACTGTAACCCTTGGGTCATTCATATCGTCTGGAAAGTTCTGTTTTACAACATCTATAGAGTCTTTTATCTTAGCTGCTGTGTCGTATTTGTTAACATTTTTTGAAAGCTCAACTAAGATGCTAAATGAACCTGGGGAGATTGAAGAGGTCATATCTGTTATGCCTTCTAT
>JALSME010000014.1 GCA_026987955.1 Sulfurospirillum sp. | reverse complement strand
GTTTATGCTGTTCTTGGTGTTTAGTTTTTTCTTTATTGCTTTTAGTATTTAGTTCCTCTTTTACTCTTTTCTTTGTTTTACTGCGTTTGGATTGCTTTTAATTAGATTTTCTGTGTTATTATTTCATATATAATTTTAGGATGATATATGAAGCAATATATAAAAAACCAAGTAAAAAAATCGTATGAAACAAAACAAGAAATATATAATAATGACGAACTACTTAATAAAATTGTTGAAGTAGCACAAAAATGTGTTGCTCTTTATAAGACAGATAAAAAAACTATTTTAGCTGGTAATGGTGGTAGTGCAGCTGATGCACAACATATTGCAGCTGAGTTGGTTGGTCGGTATGGTTTTGATAGACCTTCCATTCCATCTTTAGCATTAACAACTGATACATCTTGTTTAACAGCAATTGGCAACGATTATGGGTATGAGCAGATTTTTTCACGCCAACTTGAAGGAATGGGACAAGCTGGTGATATATTTATTGGTATCTCAACTTCAGGAAACTCTTTAAATATCATAAAAGCTTTCGAATCAGCCAAGAAAAAAGATATTTATACCGTTGCGCTAGTTGGACGCGATGGTGGTAAAATGGCTACGATGGCAGATGCATCAATTATTATTCCTTCTGACTCTACACCTCGAATTCAAGAATCTCATATTCTTATAGGCCATATACTTTGTGACATAATAGAAAAGGAAATTTTTGCTGATGGTGTTAGTGTTAAATAATGAAAAAAGCACTTTTCTTAGATAGAGATGGCGTTATCAATATTGAAAAAGATTATCTCTATAAAGTAGAAGATTTTGAGTTTATTGATGGCATATTTGAATTATGTAAATATTATCAAGACTTGGGCTATCTTATCATTGTGGTAACTAATCAGTCTGGTATTGCTAGAAACTTTTACAATGAAAGCGATTTTGATATTTTGATTAGATGGATGATAAATGAATTTAATAAAAAAAATATTATGATTACTCATGTCTATTATTGCCCTCATCATCCGGATATTACTGGAAACTGTGAGTGTCGTAAACCAGAACCTGGTATGTTTATAAAGGCAAAAAGGGATTTCGATATTGATTTATCCCATTCTGTTATGATAGGGGATAATGAAAGGGATATTTTAGCTGCTTTGAATGCTGGTATCAGAGAATCCTACTTGTTAAATGAAAAGCAAAATATCAAAGAATCAAAAGCTACTAGAATTGTAAGTAAATTAGATGAAATTTGGAAAAAATAAGTATGTTAATATTAAATAGTGGCGGTACTTTTAATAAACGCTATGATCCTGTATCTGGCAAGTTGGAAGTACCTTATGATAATAGGGCGCTTGAAAGTATATTAAAAAGCACTCATAAATCATATCAGCTTGCTGGTGTAGTTTATAAAGATAGCCTTGATATGGATACGAATGATAGAAAAATGATTGCAAATATTATTTTTGAATCAAATGAAAAAGCATTCGTAATTGTGCATGGGACTGATACAATGCATATTACAGCAGAGTTTTTAGCTGAAATTTTTGAGGATAGAGTAATAATTCTGACTGGAGCGATGAAACCTTTTGAAATTGATAATATTGAAGCTAGTCTGAATATGGGTATGGCAATTGGCTATGCAAATGCTCAAAAGCAAAATGGTGTTTACATTTGCATGAATGGCTTGACCCTACCATGGAATCAAATTGATAAAAATAGAGAAATGGGAAGATTTGAACTTGTCAGATAAAATTGAATGTGATCATTGTCATTTAGAATTTTCAAAAGATGTTATGATAGAAGATGAGGGACATTATTTTTGTTGCAATGGCTGTCAAGGTGTTTTTCATTTACTTTCAGATGAAGGCTTAGATAGCTTTTATAAAAAGGCAAAAGGCGTTAAACTAGACCCTCAAACGCAGCAGTTTGAAGATTCATCTAATTTTGATGCACCTGCTTTTTATGATAAATTTGTTAAACGTACTGATGATGGTTTTAGTGAAGTTTCTTTAATAATTGAAGGTATTCATTGTGCAGCTTGTGTATGGTTGAATGAAAAAGCCCTTATCAATATGGACGGGGTAGTAGCTACAAATATTAACTATACAAATAACAAGGCAAAAATTGTCTGGGATAATGATGTTGTTGCTCTTTCTAAAATTATTGATATGATTCGTGCGATTGGTTATAACGCATATCCCTATGATGCTTCTCTTCAAGAATTAAAAGCTAATGAAGAGCGAAAAGATTATTATCTTCGTATCGCTGTTGCCGTTTTTGCAACTATGAATATGATGACTATTATGGTTGCCCAATATGCTGGTTATTTTTCAGGTATTACAGAAGATATAAAACATATCTTAAATATTGGCGAATGGGTACTATCAACGCCTGTTCTTTTTTACAGTGGATGGCCCTTTTTTAAGGGTATGTATTATGGGTTAAAAACAAAAACAGTAAATATGGATACACTGGTTGCCACTGGTTCATTATTGACATATATTTATTCTATTTATATTACCTTAACTCGCACGGGAGAGGCCTATTTTGATTCGGTAACGATGATAGTTACTTTTGTGTTAGTAGGAAAATTTTTAGAGGCATTGAGTAAAAAAAGTATTGCAGATACATTGGATATTATGAGTAAAAATTTACCTAGCGATGTTAAAGTGGTTGTTAACAATGAGGTAGTTACTAAAAATGTAAATGATATTCTTATCGGAGATATAGTTTTAATTAGTGCAGGAGAAAGAGTTGCCCTTGATGGTGAGCTTCTTGAAGGAAATGGAACTTTTGATGAGTCTTCTCTTACTGGTGAGAGCGAGCCGATATATAAAAGTGTAGGTGACTCTATCATTAGTGGTACTGTAAGTATTGATGCTGATATAAAGTATAAAACTACAAAAGATTATGCACATTCTACTATGAGCAATATTGTTTCTTTGTTGGAAAATGCTATGAATAATAAGCCAAAAATACAGCAACTTGCAAATAAACTCAGTGAATACTTCTCTTCAACAATTTTACTCCTAGCAGCGATTACTTTTGTTGGATGGTATTTTTACTCCTCTAATTTTGAACAATCTTTTATTACCGCAATTTCTGTAATAGTTATAGCCTGTCCATGTGCTTTAGCCTTAGCAACTCCTGTAGCAACTCTAGTGGGACTGTCAATAGCATCCAAAAAGGGGATACTATTTAAAGAAGCATCACAACTAGAAACTATGGCTAATGCCAACATTTTGGCCTTGGATAAAACAGGAACGATTACACAAGGACGTCCTCAAGTAGTAAATGAAAAAGTGTTAGAAAAATTTGATACTTCATTACTCTATTCTTTATTATCCAACTCTAAACATCCTATAGCAAAAGCCGTTGTAAGTCATATTTATGATGAAAATTTACACTGTTTTGAATTAGAAAGTTTAAAAAATATCCCTTCTCAGGGAATTACAGCGATGTATAATGGAAAAATGCTTGCAGGTGGTAATGCAAAACTTATGAAAACTATAGGGATTGATGTTGAGAGTAGTAGTAAAAATAGTGAATTTTATTTTGCTTATGGAGAAAAACTACTCGCTAAATTTGAACTTTTTGATATGCCACGTGAGGATGCAATTGAAGCAATAGTAAAAATTAAAAAGATGGGTATAGATGTGATAATGTTGACAGGTGATCATAAACAAAGTGCTCAAAAAGTTGCTTCTTTAGTTGGCATTACTAATTTTGAAGCAGAACTTTCACCTGAACAAAAAGCAAATTATATAGATAAACTTCATGAAGAAAAGAATGTAGTTGTGATGGCAGGAGATGGGGTGAATGATATTTTAGCTCTTGCAAGTAGTGATATAGCTATAGCCATGGGTAATGGAAGCGATATAGCTATAGAAGTCAGTGATGTTGTACTGCTTAATGATACGTTTAGTTCGCTTTATGACAGTTTTAAAATTTCACAAAGAACATTTAAAATGATAAAGCAAAATTTAGGTCTTTCCTTAGTCTACAATATGGTCACCATTCCTCTAGCAATAGCGGGATATATCATACCGCTTATCGCCGCAATATCGATGAGTCTTTCTTCTTTGTTAGTTGTGGGTAATTCAATGCGTATAAAATTAGGATATAAGGATAAATAATGGACAGTTGGGTTATAGGTATGATGATGAGTGTTTCTATTTTTTTGGGAAGTATAGCACTTGTGGCTTTGTTATGGGCAATAAAAAAGGGTCAGTTTGATGATGAAGAAAAATTTTTGAATGCTGCTTTGTATGATGATGAAAATGAGTTAAATGATGCTGCAAAAAAAGAGAAAAAGAGAAAAGATGCTAGTAAAAAGAAAGAATATATACCAGAATAACCTATACCTCAAAAAAGCAATAAACCCACCATCGCCTGCACGATGGGAGTATAATTACTTATATAAAAAAATTATTTACCAATAGTTTTTGAAAATGCTTCTAGGTCAGCATCTGAATAACGAGCAACTTGACCTTTCATGATACCTTTCATTGGTCCACCAAAAGTTCCAGCTTTGTAACCTTTAAGAGCTTCAGCGATTTCAGCATGAGTCATCTCAGATACAACTTTAGATTTACCCATAGCGTGTTTTTCAAAGTTAGCACCATGACATGCTGCACATGCTTTTCCATTTACTGCAGCAGATGCAGCTGTTACTAATGCTAATGTTGCTATTGAAGCGATTACGATTTTTTTCATTTTATTTCCTTAATATAAAGTTTCATTTGCATTATATTAGTTAAATTCTTAAATACTTGTTAATGAATTAAAAGGTATCATTTTATTTAAATTAATTTATTATGGATGTGAATATGCGATACATTGAAGACGATTTAAAAGATAAAACAATTCTGATTACAGGAGGTGCTGGGTTTATAGGCTCAAATCTGGCATTTTATTTTCAGCAAAATCATCCTGATGCAAAAGTGGTCATACTTGATAGTTTCAGAAGTGGTGAAACACTGAGTAATGGTAATCTTAAAAGTTTTGGACATTTTAAAAACCTTATTGGTTTTACTGGCGAGATAATTAGTGGTGACATTAACGATAAAGATTTACTTCTTGATTTAGAAATAAATTATGATTTTGATTATATTTTTCATGAAGCAGCTATCTCAGATACAACTGCCCAAGAGCAAGATTTGATGATAAAAACAAATGTAAATGCTTATAAAGATTTACTTGACTTGGCTGTAGCGCATAATGCAAATATGATTTATGCTTCTTCAGCAGCAACATATGGAAATGCAGAGTCGCCACAAAAAATTGGTCGTGAAGCACCAAATAATGTGTATGGTTTTTCAAAACTTTCTATGGACCATTTAAGTCGTGAATATATGAAAGATTGTGATATTAATATTGTCGGTTTACGTTACTTCAATGTTTATGGTGCAAGAGAGTATTTTAAAAACACAACTGCTTCTATGATTTTGCAATTTGGACACCAGATATTAGCAGGAAAAAATCCTCGTCTTTTTGAGGGTAGCGATAAAATATTACGTGATTTTATCTATATAGAGGATATCATTCAGGCAAATATAAAAGCAATGCAACCAAATACAAGTGGAATCTATAATGTGGGAACAGGTAAAGCACGAAGTTTTCAAGATATAGTAGATATCTTACAAAAAGAACTTGGTACTTCTCTTGAATGTGAATATATACCAAATCCTTTTATAGGCTCTTATCAGTTTCATACAGAAGCAGATATTGCAACTACAAAAGAAAGTTTAGGCTACGAACCAGCTTATGAAATGGAAGATGGTATCAAGGCTTATGTAAATGAGATAAAACGTATATATGAAACAGAAGTGAAAAAATAGTTTATGGATATTTTAAAAACAGCAAAGCCTAATATCTTAGTTATTGGTGATTTGATGATTGACCATTATCTTTGGGGGAGTTGTGAGAGAATCTCTCCTGAAGCACCTGTACAGGTTGTTGATATTAACAATGAGACGACGGTATTAGGTGGCGCGGGAAATGTTATAAACAACCTTAAAGCCTTAGGAGCAAATGTTAGTGTCAGTGGTGTTATTGGTGATGATGATAATGGTACTGAACTCGTAGAAATGCTCCATGATATTGCAGTAGATACAGATAATCTCATAATTCAAAAAGAGCGAAAAACATCTAAAAAAAGTCGTGTTATTGCGGTAAGTCAGCAAATACTTCGCTATGATAAAGAGAGTAAAGATGACATTACTCAAGATTCTGTAGAACATATTTTACAAAAATTAGAAAATGAAATATCAAAATTTGATGTTATTGTTTTGTCTGATTATGGGAAAGGTGTATTGACAAAGGAGCTTTGTCAAAGAGTTATCGCCCTGTCAAACGCAGTAAATGTAAAAGTATTGGTTGATCCTAAGGGCAGTGATTTTTCAAAATATCGTGGTGCGTATCTTCTTACTCCAAATAAAAAAGAGGCAATACTTGCAACGGGGATAGAAATAAAAGATGATGATTCATTACAAAAAGCATTGTTACAACTGAAAAAGGAATGTGATTTAGGTATTTCGCTTATCACGCTATCAGAAGATGGAATAGCTCTTTATGATGATGAAGTAAAAATTTTTCCAACAGTGGCAAAAGAGGTTTTTGATGTGACAGGTGCTGGAGATACTGTCATTGCGTCTATTGCGTTTAGTCTGAGTGTTGGCAAGACAATTGATGAAGTGGCAAAATTTGCCAATCTTGCAGCAGGTGTTGTTGTTGGAAAAATTGGTTCTGCAACCGTTACTATGAATGAGATAGAAGAGCATGAAGCTTCTTTGCATAAAAGTACTTCAGATGCACATATTAAAAATTTTGAAGATATTGAAAGTATTGTCAATAGATGCCGTGTAAATGGAAAAAAAGTCGTATTTACAAACGGTTGTTTTGATATTTTGCATGTTGGTCATGTAAAATATCTTCAAATTGCTAAAAGTTTTGGAGATATCTTAATCGTTGGGTTAAACTCAGATGCTTCGGTCTCAAGACTAAAAGGTCCTTCCCGCCCGGTAAATATTGCTGAAGATAGAGCGTATTTGTTGGCTGCATTGGAAGCTGTTGACTTTGTAGTGCCGTTTGAGGAAGACACTCCTTATGAGCTTATCAAGATGATAGAGCCAGATGTTTTAGTAAAAGGTGGAGATTACGAAGGTAAGGTCGTTGTCGGTACAGAATTTGCTAAAGAATTAAAACTTGTAGATTTTGTCGATGGCAAAAGTACAACAAAAACAATAGAAAAAATACAAGGAAATAAATGTTAAGAAAAATTGCTTTAATCTGTTTGATAACTGTCTCAGTATTTGCAATGCATAGAGCTGAAGTAAATATTAATGATACAGATTTGGAATTAGGTATTGGATTAGATATTGGACAATTTAATACAAATGTAGAACCAGATACAATGTTCTTAGGTGTAAAAATATTAAATGCTGATAATACGCATAGTTCATCATCAGGATATAAAAATGATCCTTATTATGAGATGAGTTTTTTGATGAAAAGAGCAGTTTCAAATAATGGTCTAAGTTTTGGAATGGGTGTCAAAGCAAACTATACAAAAGATTTTGCATCAATGCCTTTAGGATTAGAAGCAACATATAAAATACCGGCAAAAGGCATCGTACCGATGTACTTAAATGCTGATGTCTATTATGGACCTAAGGTTTTAAGTTTTGGTCACGCAGATAGGTTTTACGAATATCGTGTTAATTACGATATAGAATTAATTGAAAATGGTCGCGTTACAGTTGGTTATCGCTCAGTTAATACTAATTATGATGACGGAAGAAAAGATTATATATATAACAAATCTTTCTACTTTGGCTTTAAATTTTTATTTTAAAGCGCCAACTCTTTTACAGCTTCTATAACTTCTAGGGCTGTAATCTCTTTCATACAGTTATGATGTTTAAGTGGACACTCTCGCTTCATGCAAGGGCTACAGTCCATTTCATGTCTTACAATTTTACTCTTTTTGTTCATCCATTGTGAAGTCTCTTTATATCTTGTAGGTCCAAATATAGCGACTGTGGGTACTTGATACGCTGCTGCTACATGCATAGGTCCACTGTCGTTTGTTATGAAAAGTGAACATCCTCCGATATTTGCGCATAACTGTTGGATGTTTGTTTTCCCTGCTATATTTTTATAGTTTGTAACATGCAGTGAGCGTAGATTGTCTTCTATCTCTTGCGCCATTGCGACTTCACCTGGTCCGCCAAAAATCACAATATCGTAATCTTTACTAAAATAAGACGCCACTTCCGCAAAACGCTCAGGATACCATCGCTTAGCACTTCCATAGGTTGCACCTGCGTTTATACCTAGTGTTGGCTTCTCAAAATGCTTTGCTTCTATGTAGAGCTTCAAAGGTGCAATTTCATAGGATTTTGTATCTGCATTTGCAAGTGCAATTTGGCAGTATTGTTTGACTAGATGCTGATTTGTTGCAATTTTTGGAGTATGAGAAAGTAATAGTTGGCTATGCCATGATTTTCTACTGCAACAGATGACGGTGTTTGTCAAACGCAGTAAAAGAGATGTGTAGATATTATCTCTAAAACTTACAGCCATATTAAACTCTCCCAGCTCTTTTGCTAGTTTGTAGGTTGCAAAGAGTCTTGAAGAAGCTTTTTTTGTCTCATCTATAACAGCTTTTTCACATAATGGATGATACTTTAATGCTTGGATACTTACAAAACTTCCTACAAAAGTAAAATGAACATCTTTATAATATGCTGCTAAAAGTTCTATGGCAGGTGTTGCCATAATGGCATCACCAAGCCAATTTGGTAAGATAACTAAGATTTTCATATCGTAGAATCCTTTTTAAAGATAAGCTTATAGAGCAAATGTGTAACAATCCAGACAATAAAAAATGAGGTAACAATATCACTGAAAAAATGCCCTCCAGCGATAAGACGGGCGAAACTTACTAAAATACCATAGGCAATTGCCAAGCTCATCCAAAATTTTCTTCTGCGTGTAACAAGTAGCGCAAATCCTACAAAGCTAAACGCAGCAGCAGTATGCCCAGAACTAAAAGAATGACCGTTTTGATTGCTAAGGATAAAAGCAGGTGTAAACTCTTTATCTCCTCCAAATTGTGTAATCTGTGCAGGTCTAGCACGTCCCCAATGATCTTTGAGTGTTGCATTTACAATAAGTCCCGGAGCAATACTTAAAACAAGGACAATATAGATAATGACTTTTGTGTCTATATTGAGAATGTGTTTGTGTTTGATTCTATTGTATAGGTAAATTCCAAGGCTGGCTAAGGTAAACGCAGTGAGTAAAACTTTTACAGAATTGTAAAAAAATCTTTCATACAGAGAACCTTTAAGATAAAAATTTTCACCATTATAAAAAGGAGCAGAGATTGTAATGTCGATTTGTGGGAATAATACAAAAATAATGGACAGCACTAAGAAACTGACCCAGATATAAAGCTTTACATTAAAATAATTTTTGTTTAATAGTTTGATCATTGTGCATCTTTTATGAAAATATATAAAGGAGAAGAGTTGATATCTAAAATCTCTTCTTCTATTGGTTTACCTTCTTTTGAATAAACTACAAAAAACTCTTCATTTTTAAGGGTAGTTTCTTTGAGGGACCAGTGTATTTGAAGCAGTTGGTTATTTACTAAAAACTGTAGTATATAATAACTTCGCTTTATGTCCATTCTTAAAAACTGTGCATTTTTGAGAGTTTGAATCATGTACTTATATGTATAAAATGCATCACGTTTTCGTAAACCGTTTCTGTAGTCTAGCAGCCCATACCCTGGTGCTATTAATTGGTGCCATGAAACACTATCAACTTGTTGTGAAGCAAAAGCATGAAGATAATATCTCAGCATAAAATCAGCATATAAATCTTCACTGATACACTCATATTCACTTGTTGGGGCAAAAGGTGCTGTATTTGAGATGGGCCAGTTGGTCTCGGTGATATGGAGTTCTTGTTTTGTTTTTGGACTTATCCAGACTATGGTACTCAAAAGAGCTATCTTGTCAGCCAAGGTGAAGCCGAGCTGAGTGTTTTCAGGTGCACCACGTCTATCCACATACAAGAGTGCGGAGACACCATCGTATTTACACTTACAAAAGTTAAAAAGTGAGTGCAGTGTAAAGTGGTATTCAAAATCTATGACACCACTCCCTATGAGTTTAATGTTAGGAAATTGTTCTGTTTTTAAATCATATGCAATTTTATAAAAGCTAAGATATTCACCAACTGAAAAAAAACCCCATTTTGCACGGTTGATAGTGGAACCTATCTCATAGATGTCTACGAGTGAATCTAGGCTTGAAAAAATAGTGCTGAGGTCTTTTTTGGTTAATTGTAAATCTTCAACATGCTCTCTGTCTTGTAATATTTTGAGTGTAATTCTTCTATGCTTATTTTGTTCTAAAAAAGTTTTTAGTTCATCTAGTTTATCCATTTCCCAAAGTTTTAAACGCAGTAAAATGTGTTCTACTTCTAGCTCTTGGAGTAGCTTTAGTGTCTCTTGTGGTTCTTTTTCAAAATCTACGCCAAGAGAGAAAAATTCATTTGATTTTATAGTTTTTCTTCTAATGAAAGGTATCATGATTATAGAGAGCGGTAAGAGAACAAGAGAGTAAATAGCTGTTGCAAGAAGAGAGCTTAGCTCTTTTTTTCTCATTTTCTTTTTATAGTTTTTATCTTTTAGTTGTGCTGGTTGGTCTGAATAATCATCCCAAGAAAAAGGTTGTTGCATTATTTCATCCATTTTGTATTTTTTAGTAAGTTCTCAAGTTTTTTTGAGTTATTGTTTTCATTCGAGTTTAAAAAGTGTTTAAAATTATAATTAACAGTGTCTCTCCCATCAGTCATGATAATGTTTTCTCCTCTTTTTGCATATCTACATAATTAAGTGTATTTAAAAAGCCATTTTCTGTTTTGGTGCTATGAGGATATTTTTCCCACTCTTTGCCAGGAGAGTAGTAGGGTGCATGTGTTGAAGCTGTGAAACAAAAGCTCAAAAATGGTTCCTTGATTGTATGGAGTTTGCTAGATAAAAAGTGAAACATATCTCCATCCCAGACACCAAAATGTGGATGACCCTGTTCTTTGTGAGGTTGGGGCATATCTTCCGCTCCAAAATAGTTCCCAAATCTAACAGGCTGGATAACTCCTGTATAAATAGAAGTGATTCCTTCTTGTGAACGTTGTCCATTGACATGAAAATTCGTAAACAGTAAGCCTTCATTTGCCATCTTGTCCAAAGTAGGCGTGACTCCATAATCATTATGAGCAAGTGCATCAACATATTTGGCACTTAAGCTTTCTATCATAAGGATAACAATGTTGTAGCTGCGTTTAGCTTTTGGTTTATAGTGTCTCATCAGGGGATAGTTATTATCTGGATAGAGTGTTTTGTCTGAACGAATTGCATGCTTAACAATTTTTATAGCTTGTGGAAGTTTTATGCTAGAGTGGTTAATGCTTTTTCTATCACCAGCTCTATAAAAGCAGAAAAATCCATTCAGGGTTAGATTACCTGATTGTAATTTATTTACTGCAAAGGCATCTGAAACACCAAATGACATTCCCGTAAGCTTGCCACGAATACCAATAAAGGCAATTATAAATATAAGTAGTATGTTGATCCATTCTCTCTTTTTTGTCTCTTGATGGATGATTTTTGCAGAAAATATTTTAAAAAAAAGATAGATAATAGCAATGAAAATAAGTGTGCCAAAAAGTGTTTGTAAAGGATAGTAGTCTTTTGCCATATCAACTAGTATGCCAACATCATTGCCAATTATTTTGAGCTCATCACTGAGATGACGGTTGACAAAGCCAAAATAGAGTGCATCTCCAATATTGAAAAAGACAACACTGGCAATAAAAGTCCCCCATACAAGGCCTAAGGTTTTACGATAGGTTGTGTTGTAAACAAATCTAAAGGGTAAAAGTAGGCCTACCCATAGTAATGATGTAAAAGTGAAAATTATCATAATGTCAACACGAAAGCCCATTATAAATGAGACGAGTATTCCACTAAAAT
Organism: Sulfurospirillum sp.; assembly: GCA_026987955.1. Classification (GTDB taxonomy): domain Bacteria; phylum Campylobacterota; class Campylobacteria; order Campylobacterales; family Sulfurospirillaceae; genus Sulfurospirillum_A. The sequence continues at coordinate 14,814 of JALSME010000014.1, read as the reverse complement.
TTAGTGTACTAAAATAATCTAAATAAGAAAAATAAAAGAAAAGACGCACAGCAAACATGAAGATAAAGCTGAGTAAAAGTGCGCTAAGTACCTGTGTATATTTTGTTTGAAATGACATATTCTTATTATCCTTATTATATTCTAAGCCGAATTATATCCATTGTAATGTAAAATAGCACATAAACAAGAGGGAAGAGTAAAGTTTGAAAAATAAAATATCAGTTACTATTTTAACAAAAAATTCGCAAGAGTATATACTTGAGTGTCTTAATGCTTTAGTCGATTTTGATGAGATAATATTACTTGATAATGGTTCTACTGATAGAACTATGGATTTTGCGAAAGAATTTAAAAATGTAAAAATTTTTGAGCATAAATTTATTGGTTTTGGTCCTATGAAAAAGCTTGCTGTATCATTTACATCTAATGATTGGGTATTGTCTATTGACAGTGATGAGATTTTGTCTAAACAATTAACAAAAGAAATTTTAGACTTGAACTTAAAAGTTACATGTGTATACAGCATTTTAAGAGATAATTATTATAATAAGAAATTGATAAAAGCTTGTGGTTGGGATAATGATTATCAATTGAGACTTTTTAATAAAACAATGACAAATTTTAATGATAAACAAGTTCATGAAGGTCTTATTATTAATAAAAGTATGCAAACAATAAAATTAAACAATGCGTTTAAACACTATACTTTCAATGAAGTAGGACAATTACTTAAAAAAATGGATACATATGCAGCTTTATATGCAATAGAAAATAAAAATAAAAAGAGAGCAACCCCTTTTATGGCATTTATTAAAGCTACATTTGCATTCTTTAAAAATTATTTTCTACAAAAAGGTTTTTTATATGGATATGAAGGACTTTTAATTTCCGTTTCAAATGCTAATGGTGTATTTTATAAATATATGAAATTATATGAGGAAAATAATAAATGACGTGTTCTTTAATAATCACAACATACAATTGGCCAGAGGCATTAGAATTGGTATTACTAAGTGCTTTAAACCAAAAAGAGCTACCAGATGAAATTATTATTGCAGATGATGGTAGTAAGGATGAGACAAGGAACTTAATTCAAAAATACGCAGAGACAAGCATTGTACCAATTATTCATTCTTGGCAGCAAGATAAAGGGTTTAGACTAGCACATTCTAGAAATAGGGCAATTTCTAAATCGAGCAGTGATTATATAATTGTTGTTGATGGTGATATGGTTTTAGATGAAAATTTTATTTTTGATCACTTGTCCTGTGCACAAAAAGGAGTGTATATTCAAGGAAGTAGGGTTTTGTTAATGGATGGCATTTCTAAAACACTTATTAAGAATAAAAAAATACAAAAACTTTCTTTGTTCTCAAAAGATATAAAAAATAAACTAAATATGATTCGTATTCCTTTGATAACAAAGCTATATTGTTACTTTGAAAATAAGAAACTAAAAGGTATTAGGGGTTGTAATTTTTCATTATATAAAAGTGATATATATGCTGTTAATGGTTTTAATGAAGAGTTTGTTACATGGGGGAAAGAAGATAGCGAGTTTGTTCAGAGATTATATAATTCTGGGGTTAAAAGAAAAAATTTAAAATTTTCTGGTACACAGTATCATTTATATCACACAGAAGGAAATGCAAGCAATAATAACATTACTCTTTTAAATACTACAATAAACAATAATATTAAATGGTGTAATAATGGATTGGATAAATATTAATCTATAATTTCTTTACCTTTTAATCTCTTTTTAAAATTTTTTATTTTTTTATTTTTTTCTGAGTAAAAAATAACTTTTTCAATGAAGGATTTATCTGTTTTATAATATTTAATATATTCCATTGCTATAGTAGTTAAAACATCTTTAGATGCCCAAAGTTTTGAGAAATTTTTGGCTCTTTTTTCATTAGATAAAGTACCAAATTTCATTCTGTTTATATCAACTATTTTAAATAAATAGTTTCCACTTAAATCTTTTTGTATAAGTATATTGCCTGGGGAATAATCATCATGAAAAATACCATTATCGTGTAATTGTAAAGTAAACTTTGCAAATTCTTTAAAAATATTTGTTCTATCTTCAAAATTTATATCTAAAAGAGGTTCTCTAATCGTGAAGTCATATTGAAATTCTTCACTTATAAAGTAACTATCTTCAAGTAGACCACATTTATAAAATTCAATGTATCCTATGGGTTGTGGTACAAAATCTATGATTTTAAGCGAATAGTTATATGATTTTTTTGCTTTAGAATCTCTAAAAAAAGTGTAAACAAGCTTATTTATAATATTTGGAATTTTAAAAGATTTTACAACTAATTTTTGGGTGTGAAATTGTATGATTTTTATTTCATTCCTAGCTTTATGGATAGATAGAGAAGATATAGAAAATTTTTTTTGTATATTTATTACAAGCTGTTCATACTTTGTATTAATTATTTTTAGTTTTTTTTGCATAATCAATCTTTAATTTCTAGTTTTTGAATATTAAGGGTTTCTATAAATTGATAAGCACCCTCCACATCTTTATGTTTTTTGAGTAGTTTTGAACTTGGTATGTAAACATAACTAAAATTAGTTTTATTGTAAAGTTTTTGAAGAGTGAAAAAAGCTGTAGTCATAAAAGATACTATAGTTGATGGATATATTTTTTTCTCTAAAAAATATAATTCTATAGGCATATTAATATTTTTAATTTCAAATCTATCGGATACATATGATTGAAGTCGCTCAGAAATAATTTCAGATCGATGTGGTATATAAATAATTTTCTTATCGAATAGTTTGACAATCAAATCTAAATACAAAAAATAATCATCTTTAGATAAAAATTTTTTGCTTACTAATGGTTGCCCTAAGAGATAAAGACTAGAATCCTCTTTTGTAGTAGATAAATATTTTTTTTGAAAATGAGTTAAATTATTTTGTATGATTTTGGATGTTATAAATTCCTTAAGATCGAAGTATGTGAAAAAATGTATATCATCTTTTATAGATATTTTTAATCCAGCAAAGAGAAATCTGAGTTGTCGAAATTTAATTTCATTTAATTTATTTGGTAAAAATATATTATTATATCTTGTAATTGTTTCTACACCATCATCAATATAATAAGTATGATTTCTTTTTATGTTAGCAAGTAACAATTTATGAATACTTCCTAGATTACTGAAAAACAAATAATTATAAGTTTCTTTTTTGAGTTGATATGTAAATGAAATATATTCAAAATATTTAGATTTTTTTTTCTTTTCATTTACTCTTATAATCTTTTTCCATTTGTATAAAGCGATCAAATTATCCATTTGAATATTTGTATTATCTGTATCGTTGTATATGATTACTAAAATATTTTTTTTTAAGTTAAAGAATTCTATTGCTTCAAGTGAATTTATGATTTGTAATGGTGATCGTACAATAAAAAGGTTATTTAGAGTATTCAATTATTTCCTTTATTCATATTTATTTTCATATTTTTCTATTAATGATATTATAGATTTAACATTATCATGATTAGTATCTTTTATGCTGTTTTTATTTGAATTATTAAGATATATTTTTTCTGATACTTTAAAAATAGATTCTAAAAAATACTTGACTTCATGAAGATTGATTTGATAGTTATTCATGATTTTATTTAGAATAGCACTAAGTTCTGATGGAGACTGTACATGGAAAACACCATGACAATTTTTATACCACGGAAATCCAAAGATTATGGATGGTTTATTTCTAATTACAGATTCAAAACCAGCGGTACCTGTTATAGTTGCAACGGCAATTGAATTATCTATTAATGAAAAACTACTGATATCTGTATCGATGAAAACTATATTTTTTAAAAGTGCAATCTCTTGATAAAAACTTTTTAAGCGTCCCTGTTCACCCTGTAATTTTATTGAAAATTGTGATATATGTTCTTTTATGTAAATTTTATATCTGCCTATAGATAATTTAGAAAGCATATTGATAGCTAAAAATTGATCAGCAAAAATATCTCCCTCAGGAGAAGTGGATTTTTCAGGTTGATATTGTAATGGAAAATATATAAACTTATGAGTCAAATCAAAATTTTTTGTTGATTTTTTAACATATTTACTATATTCTCTTTGCAGAGTTATCTTGTAGAAGGTAGCCTTTAGCGCAGCATAGGCTAAATCTGTATTGCAATAATCTGATCGTATACTGTTGAACGGAGTTTTATAATAAGTTTCTTTTTGTTTTGACTTAAAATAGTATTTTATAAATTTTGTAAATGATTTTCCCAGTTTGTAAACATTATTTTGTTTATTCGCTTTAATAATTTTAGTCATATAGTATGGAGTTGCATTTTCATACGTACTATTAATTCTATCTATAAATTCATTAACTTCATCGCTAATAAACTCATCCTTAATTGTTTGCTTGTATGTATTTTTTAAGAATAATTCAGGATTATCTAAGTTAGAGGCCAAAAAAGTATTAGCATTGATATGTGTTGGTGATAATCTTAATATCTTTATCTTATTTTGTATTGCAACTGCATAAAGAATATATGTAAAAGGTGAATGAGGGGATTCATTGAAAATGATTATTTGTGGATTATGACCTTCAATATAGTTTAAAAGAAATTCTAAGATGCAATAGTATAATTGAGTTCTTTCAGAAGGATTAAAACTATATCCAGTTGCATCCATTCTATCCATCATTTTTATAGCTATTTTTTCATATTTTAAGTATTCCAATACAATATTTTTAGATAAGATTATTGTTTTTTTTAGAAGTTGGTTTTCAAGGATACCTCTATTTGCTTTATGAAAATCAAGCTTATCAATTGATGGAAACATTTGTGTTGCATAACTAATATTTTTACTGGTTGTTAACCATAATAATGGTTCCCATCCTTTTTCATCTTGAAAATATTTTGCAACATCAATCCAATCTAAAAGCTCTGATACACAATAAATTACTTTCATGATCTGCTATTGAAAGCTAACCTATCCCCAAACAAAAAATCCTTATCAGCTACTTTTCCCAAAACATCCCCCAAATACTTAGGATGCATTCCATACCCAGGTCGTACACTTCTTACATTCTCTTCTGTAAAAACCTCACCTTTCTTTATATCTTTAGCTACATAAAGACTACGAGAAAACTGTCTTGATTTTTTCTTTTGCTCTGTCATGGTGTAGTCAACTTTACCTAAAAGTTTTTCTGTATCTCTTACTGCTTGTATCATTTGTGCGAACTCTTCTTTATCCATGGAAAACTCTGCATCGGCTCCACCTATGGACTTGTCTAGTATGAAGTGCTTCTCTATCACTTCTGCACCTAGTGTTGTAGCAACTATAGGTGCTGTGCTTCCTAGTGTATGGTCTGAAAAACCAGATATAACTCCAAATGTTTGAGCGAGATTTGGGATTGTAAGTAAGTTTGCATCTTCTAGTTTTGCTGGGTATGCACTTGTGCATTTTAGTAAAACTATATCTTCATTTCCTTCACTTTTACAAATATCAACTGCATCTTGTATCTCATCTATGGTAGCTATTCCTGTTGAGATTATGATAGGTCGCCCTTTGGATGCTGTATAGCGAATAAGCTCATAATCTGTAATCTCAAAAGAGGCTATCTTATATGCTGAAGGCTCAAACTGTTCTAAAAAATCAACTGCCGTTTTATCAAAAGGAGAAGAAAATATATCTATTTCTATCTCTCTAGCATATTCAAATAACTCTTTATGCCACTCCCAAGGAAGATAAGCTTCTTTATATAAATCATAAAGCTTCCTATCATCCCAAAGTGTTCCACCTTTGATGATAAAGTCCTCTTTATCACAATCAAGTGTTAAGGTGTCTGCTGTATATGTTTGAAGTTTTATAGCATTTGCTCCTATCTCTTTAGCAGCTTTTATAGTCTCTTTTGCTATTTCTATCTTTCCACCATGATTTGCACTCAATTCTGCAATAATATATGTACCATCTTTACTTAAATCAAAATTACCTATTTTCATTTTTTAACTCCATGCATATGACTTCTTTGTTATTTATGATTTTTTTATTAACTTCTTTAAAATGGAATTTTTTATGTAAATTTCTTACTTGCATATTTTCACTAAAAACTTCAAGCTTTAATACTTTTGCTTTTAATACATCAAAAGCATATTCTATTGATAGCTTTTCCAATATCCTTCCCACTCCTGGAATTTTTGCATTTGGATTAGAATATAGACCGAATTCTATGATTTCATTTGTATCTTTTAGATTATAAAAATCTATAACACCTAAATATTCTTTACCGTGTTTAACTAAGAAGTATATCTTATCATTACATGTTTTTAGTTTTTCAATAAAAGACAAGTGGTCGCTTAACTGTATATTCTTAGTTGTATACATCCATTTCTTAATTTCAGGATGATTCCTCCAACCTAAAATCATTTCCTTTTCATTTAAAGTAAGCTCTGTAAAATTAATTAATTTAAATTTATCTTCCATCTAAAATTCCTTTTATATATATTTTTAACTTATAAAATTCACTTGTTTTTATTGCAGAAAAACCATTTTTATTTAAGTATGTAAACATTTCTCTTTGATTATCAGCCGTTTTTATAGCGATAAAAGGTACATTTAAAAAATACACCTCATTCACAGTCACACTTGGAGTAACTATAGCTACTCTACTTTGGTTTATAAGCTTTGCTATTTCGTTCGAGTTTACAAAGAGTGATATATTTTCTTTATCTTTTACATACTCTTGTAAACTCTCTAAGTTTCTGTTCGCATTTGTAGTGACAAGAGCTACTTTTTTATCTTTTGGTAAAGTTTTTAAAATCTCTATGTTTAGATTTGCTGTATCTGCCCCACCCATCGCCACAAAAAAGTCATAGATTTTTTCTCTCTTTAGCTCTTTTTCTTTTAAAAACTCATCTCGTAAAAGAGTATATTTACTTCCACATCGCAGTTCGCACCACTTTGGAACTAACTCTTCATACCTTTTCTCATCTGCACTTATGTTATGGTTTAAGAGTATATCACAATAGTGTTTCTCATAAGTATCATCAAAGCTAAGAATTTTTAATGTTGGATTTTGAGTTTTTAATTGCTTTTCATCATCATAGCTTATATCATAGTGGTCTATCACCAGTAAGTCTATATGATGTCTGTTTATTGTCTCATGTAACTCATCTATATCATTTGAGCGTAAAGTCTCTATTTCGTATCCAGCTTCACTTATTTTATGGTTTATATTTCCTTCTAAATCTCTTGTGGCAAATATTATATTTGAATCTTTGTATTGAGAGGCTAGAACTAAATCTCGCATAATGTGACCTGTTCCTATGATTGATGAGGAGTCGGTTCTAAAGAGGATGGTCTTTACTATTGACATTTGGACATTTCTTGTGCTATAATACTGATCGAAATTCGACATCTAGTCGCTCCCCTTCTCTTTTAGAGTAGGGGTTACTACTTCACAATATCTTTCTACTAACTTCTTAAATTCACCTTGACTTAATGTTGCTAACTTGTATTTTATTCGCTTACTATCAAATGCTTTTGACTGTAATAAAAGTGCTGAATTTTCACGATTTTTAAAATGAATAGTATGAAAGAAGAAACCATTTTTAATTTTACTACTTAATGGAATACCTAAAAAAAGATGCTTGTTAAACTTCTTTACAACCACCACAGGTCTTAAGAATTCTTCACCTTTTCCATACTGTTCAAAGCCTATATTTTGACCCATAGATAAAAAAAGTATCTCCCTTTCATTAAACTGTATTTGGTTTCTTTTTTCTATATTTTGCTTAAGTCTATTCCATCTATCATATATAGTTTGATTTATAGTCGAGTATAACAATTCTGCTCTTTGCCAATCTTCCAGAGTATCTATATCTTGGACTAAATGTCGAGGTAAAATAATTGGTATACTTATATCACTAAAAACAACACTGTTTTTAGACAGTTTAGCTCGTTCTCTATTTTCCCAGTAAAACTGTCCTGCATCTTGGTATGCTTCTTCTAAATCTTGTGAACGGGATGTATAATGTTCAGGAATGAACATCTCGCATCTACCATCTTTGTTTAGCTTAAAAGTTCTCTGAATCGGAAAAGGCATAGATGTTGCACTAAAAGCATTGACTGCGTTTGAGTTTTGTAATGACTTATATCCTTCTATGAGATACTCTTTTTGAAGAAGTGGAGCCGTTGCATAGATAGTACAAATATACTCGTAATATTCACCTTTCTCTTCAAGATATTTTATAGCATGGTTTATGACATCTTGAGTACCAGTAAAATCATCACTAAGCTCTTTTGGTCTTAAGAATGGAACTTGTGCACCATACTCTTTTGCTATTTTTGCTATTTGTTCATCATCTGTAGTCACTATTACTTTTTCAAATAGTTTTGATGCGAGAGCCACTTCTATGGAGTAAGCTATAAGAGGTTTTCCAAAAAAATCTTTTATGTTTTTCTTTGGTATCCTCTTACTTCCTCCACGAGCGGGAATAATAGCTATAGCATTTTTAGCCATTTATCAACTCCAGTAAAGTATTAATTACATACTCTTGTTCTTCATCATTCAAAAGTGGGTACATTGGAAGAGAAAAACATTTTTCATAATAGTTGTCCATAACTGGAGTGTATTCGTCTCCATATCCTAAACGCTTATAGTATGGTTGCTTATTGATTGGCATATAATGAAGCTGAATACCTATCTTTTTTTCTCTTAATCGATTAAAGAGTTTTTCTCTTGAAATAGCTGTTTTTTCAAAATCAATTTTTACAACATAAAGATGATAAGAAGATTTTCCATTGTAAGTATAAAGTGGTTTGACTGATGTACCCTTAAATGTTTTATCATACTGCTTTGCAATTTCTACTCTTCTGCTTATCATACCATCTAGTCTTTGAAGTTGCGAAAGACCTAATGCGCATTGTATATCTGTTATACGATAGTTAAATCCTAAGTCTCGCATCTCATATTCCCATGGTTTCATCTCTTGAGTTTTTACCATACCATGGTTTCTAAGAGCCAAAAGTTTTTCATAAATCTCTTTTGAATTTGTAGTTATAGCACCACCCTCACCAGTTGTCATATGCTTTACAGGGTGAAACGAAAGAATAGATATGTCACTGTTTGTACAAGAAGCAGCTTTAACATCTCCATCATATGCACCTATAGCATGTGCACAGTCTTCTAATATTCTGAGCTTGTATTTTTCTCTAAGGTATTTTAACTTTTGTTGATTAATCATATTGCCACTAAATGCCACTGGATATATAGCTTTAATGGATGAGTTAGAGATAAGAATCTCCTCACATTTATCTAGGTCAATGTTTCCATCTTCTGCTATATCTACGAAGAGTGGTTTTGCTCCAGCATAAAGTATAGCATTTGATGTAGCTAAAAAGGAGTTTGGTACTGTTAATACTTTCTCTTCCTTCTCTAGTAATACTAAAGAAGCTAAATGAAGGGCAGCAGTCCCATTTGATACTGCTACAACATACTTTACTTCGCAGTAATTAGCTAAAGCTTCTTCAAACTCTCTTACTTTTGGACCTGTTGTAAGATAATCAGAGTTTAATGTTTCTACTACACTATCGATGTCATCTTGTGCTATGTATTGTTTGCCATATGGAATCATTTTAAGCCTTGAAATTAGGGTCTATATGTTCTACAATAAGTTGTCTCAACCCTTCAACTGTTTCCCATTCAGTATTTGTTCCAGAGTTGTATTTAAAGCCAAAAGGTACTTTTTTGGCTTTATGATGTTTCATGTAGTCTTCTTCACTGTAAGTAAAAGATACAGAGGGAAGAATCGCATAATAAGGTCCCAAATCAATAGTTTTTAAAGAATCTGCGTCAGTAATCATCTCTTCATGTAGTTTTTCACCAGGACGAATGCCAACTTCCTTGATGGTACATTCTGGTGCTACAGCTTTGGCAATATCTAATATTTTATAAGATGGTATCTTAGGAATAAATATTTCACCACCTAGATGATTGTCAAGAGCAAACATTACTAAATTAACACCATCTTGTAGTGAAATATTAAAACGAGTCATCTCATTGTGAGTGATAGGTAAAACACCTTCTTTTTTCTTATCCATAAAGAAGGGTATAACACTCCCACGAGAACCCATTACATTACCATAACGAACAATACTAAAGCGAACTTCTTTAGCCCCACGAATATTATTTGCTGCTGCAAAGAGTTTGTCTGATGCTAGTTTGGTCGCCCCATATAGGTTAATAGGAGCACATGCTTTATCAGTAGAAAGGGCAACTATATCACGTACACCACATGAAAGAGCAGCATGTATGACATTTTCTGCACCATCGATATTTGTACGAATGCATTCCGTAGGGTTGTATTCAGCTGTATCAACCTGCTTAATTGCTGCTGCATGTATGATAATATCAACACCTTCACAGGCCTGCGTTAAACGCTCTTTATCTCGAACATCACCGATAAAAAATCTTAATTGTGGATATTCATTTTGTGGATATTTTTGTCGTATGATAGACTGTTTTAACTCATCACGAGAATAAAGAATAATCTTTTTAACATCTGGATATCTATCTAAAATAGTCTCAATGAATTTTTTTCCAAACGAACCCGTTCCACCTGTTATCAGTACTGCTTTATTATCAATCATCTTTTTCCATTTTTTGAAATATTATAAGCTAATTATAGCTAAAATCATTTAATTTCAAGCTGTTGAGATTGAAAAAAATATTTTCTAATAACTAATAATGAAATTATATCTTCCCTTCTTTTGTCTTTAAACTGTCTTACATGGGAATTCGCATTTTTTATTATCTCTTTTGCTTCATCTATATGAGTAGAATAGTAATTTACTTTTTCTTCTAAATCTGAATAATTATCTTTGAGTAAAACATAATGATAATTTGGGATGAGAGTACCTTCCATAAACCATGTTTCATATTTTGGTTGTGGCATAAATGCGATAGAATTAGAAGACATTACCCATTTGAGATTTGATGCCACATCATTACCTTCGATAGCTAAGATAAACTTGTATTCTAGTTGTTCTTGGAGTTGCATCTTCTCCTTTTGCCAAGGAACATTCAAGTCACCTTTTGTATTGGTTTGACCAACATTACAAAAAGGTTTATCGTAAAATTTTTGTATAAATTTTTGACGATGTGAAGTATAACATTTACCTCTCCAAACTAATATATCATGCTTCTCTTCAAAATTGTGCTTATCATCGACAAAAATAAAGTGACGGACTTTATTGAGTTTCATTAGTATTGAGTTTTTGTTATCTCCATTAATTGGGCGGCTTTTTAAAAATGAAGGAGTGTTAGGAACTGTTGTGATATCACCAAAAAGATAAGAAATTTTAAGATTTTTATCGAAATAGCGTAGGTATTCCAGTAAGTCGAAATAGTATGTTTTTTTCTTTTCATTTTTGATAAACTTTTTAATAGTTACTGCGTTTGAATCTAGCTGAAATTTTTCCTGAATTTTATTATAATAGTTAACTCGTCTTATAATTTCATCATCAAACGCAGTAGTTTTAAATAAATTTGTTGCTTTGCGTCTATAAATATAAGCTGGTATCAATAATCTTATAATATTTGATATGTAATACGTTAATTTTGTATTTTTACTGAAATCAATTCTTAGATTTTGTTGCATAAACTTTTTTATCATTATTTTGGGAAAATCTCCATATTTATCTTCCCAAATTATATAAAAATAAGCCTTAAAACACTGTATCTAAACGCAGCTTAATCACTTTATTAGTAAAGTTTAGAGATAATCGCACTAACTAAATAGTTTTTAAAATTAATACAAATGGATGAATATGCTAGATTTTGCAAAATTTACAAAGTACTCAAAACCAGGGCCTCGTTATACTTCTTATCCTACAGCGCTGGAATTTAGTGATGCTTTTGGTTACGATGAATATATCAAAAAATTAGAATCACAAGATAGTACTCGCCCTTTAAGCCTTTACTTTCATTTACCATTTTGTAAAAATGCTTGTTATTTTTGTGGATGTAATGTTGTTTTTACTTCTAAAGAAGACAAGATGATTCGTTATATGGACTATCTCAAACGCGAGTTAGAAATCCTCTCCAAACATTTAGATACTAAACGCAGTGTAATCCAAATGCACTTTGGTGGGGGAACTCCTACATATTTTAGTGCCCAGCAGTTAAAAGAAATCATTGTAATGATTAAGTCATCTTTTCCAAATTTTGTAAAAGATGCAGAAATATCTTGTGAAATTGATCCTCGTCATATAAATGAAGATCAGATGAGAGTTATGAGTGAGCAGGGTTTTAACCGCGTAAGTTTTGGGATTCAAGATTTTAATGAAAAAGTACAAGTCGCTGTGCATCGCGTCCAACCTTACAATGTCACAAAAGATGCAATGGATTTAGCACGAAAATACAATATGCATTCAGTTAATGTAGATCTTATTTATGGACTTCCGTATCAAACATTAGAAACATTTAAAGAAACACTAACATTAGCACTTACACTCAATGCCGATAGGTTTGCTGTATTTAACTATGCGCATGTGCCATGGTTAAAAAAGACAATGCGTAAGATTGATGAGACAACATTGCCTCGACCTGATGAGAAACTTCAAATTATGCAGTATACAATAGACTTTTTAACGCAAAATGGTTATAAAATGATAGGAATGGATCACTTCGCTAAACCCGAAGATGAACTCTTTAAAGCGATAGAAAAAGGCGAACTCCATAGAAATTTTCAAGGCTATACAACGAAGGGTGGCGCAGACCTTATTGGTGTTGGACTTACTTCTATTGGTGAAGGTGTTGATTATTATGCGCAAAACTTTAAAGATATGCCATTGTATGAAGCAGCCATTGATGCAGGAAAACTTCCTTTTGAGAGAGGTGTTTCACTGAATGAAGATGATATGATACGTCAGTATGTAATTATGGAACTGATGAGTAACTTCAAGCTTGATATTAAGCGTTTTGAAGAACTGTTTGCTGTGAACTTTAAAGAGTATTTTAGCGATGCATTAGAGGAGTTACAACCTTTTGTAGCGGATGATCTTATTACAATGAGTGATGATAAGATAGAGTGTTCACAAACAGGAACTCTGCTTATCAGAAACATAGCGATGCCATTTGATGCCTATATGCACCAGCACAAAGCCAGCGCTAAAACATTTTCAAAAACGGTGTAAATTATGAGTAAAAAACCAGAAGATATTTTTAGTTTTGATGAAATTGCAGATGATTGTATAAAGTGTGGGAAGTGTATTCCTGTTTGTACTATTCATAAGGTTAATGCAGATGAGGTTACTTCTCCTCGTGGATTTTTAGACCTTTTAGGTGCTTATAAGCGTGGAAATTTAGAGCTAGATAAAAATGCAAAAGATATTTTTGAATCTTGTTTCTTATGTACAAACTGTGTTGATGTCTGTCCAAAATCACTGCCAACTGATATGGTGATAGAACAAGTGCGTAGTGATATAGCGCAAAAGTTTGGTATAGCTTGGTATAAAAAAGCATTTTTTCTTCTACTTCGTCACCGCTGGCTCAATGACATTGCCTTTAAACTTGGTTGGGTTTTTCAAACATGTGGTTTTAAAATCAAAGCAGATATTGACTCTATGCACTCTCGCTTTAATCTACCAATGCTTAAAGCAGATAGACTCTTACCAAGTTTGAAAAAAACCTCTTTTTTAAATGCCCATCCTGAAAATATAAACAATGGCGGCAAAAGAAAAGTCGCTATTTTTATCGGCTGTCTAGGAAACTATAACTTTAGAAATATTGGTGATTCTCTTTTAGAAATTTTAGAGACCTTAGAAATTGATGCTTTTTTAGCAAAAAGTCAGAAGTGTTGTTCTGCTCCTGCGTATTTTACAGGTGATTTTGATACGGTTGATTACAATGCCAAGTTTAACATTGAGTATTTTGAAAAATTTGCTGATGATGTTGAAGCGATTTTAGTTCCTGAGGCAACTTGTAGTGCCATGTTGAAGATTGACTATGAACACTACTTTCACGACCAGCCAGAGTGGAAAGAGCGCGCACGTGCTGTTATGAAAAAAGTCTTTATGGCTACAGAGTGGTTACAGCACTATACAGAACTTGAAAAAGTGCTTGCATCTAAGAAAAAAGATACGAAAATAGTAACCTATCATGATCCATGCCATGCAAGAAAGATGCAAGGCATTCATGAAGAGCCAAGAAATCTTATCCGTCAAAATTATAATATAGTAGAAATGAGTGACCCAAATGCTTGTTGTGGTTTTGGAGGGGTGACGATGCAGAGTGAAAAGTATCATTTTGCAAAAGCGGCGGGCGTACCAAAAGCGGCAATGATTAAGCAGACTGGAGCGGAGATAGTCTCTGCTGAGTGTTCGGCTTGTCGTATGCAGATAAATGCTAGTATGAACTATGCAGAGGTAGAGACTATCTTTAAAAATCCAATCGAACTTATAGCTGAGGCATTACGTAAATAATGGAGTATTTCGTTTGGAATGCTGATCCTGTGTTACTGCATTTGGGTCCTCTTCAGATTCATTGGTATGGACTTTTATTTGCCGCTGCAATTCTTAGTGGTTTAGAATTTATGAAGTGGGTTTTTAAACTTGAAAATAAAGATACAAGTGTCATAGACCCACTTTTTCTTTATGCTGTTGTAGGAATAGTTATTGGTGCTCGTTTAGGGCATTGTTTTTTTTATGATCCTGATTATTATCTTGCGCATCCTATGAAGATTTTTGCAGTTTGGGAAGGCGGACTCGCAAGTCATGGCGGAGGACTTGGTGTTATCATAGCTTTATACTTTGG
>JALSME010000013.1 GCA_026987955.1 Sulfurospirillum sp. | reverse complement strand
AATCTGATTGTACTTCTTCAGATGTAATTTTTTCTTTATCCATAGACTTCCATACAAGTATGATATATCCAAGAACAACAGGAACAAGCAATGAAACATAACTCATAACACTAAGAGTATAGCGTGAACCAGATGAATTTTCTATGTTTAGTGAGCTCTGAATATCGCTTAGTGATGGATAGATTGCTGTGTTATTGAACCCCAAAAGAGATAGAGTACAAACAACTACTAGAACAGTTCCAATACCACTTAACCAGATTCCTTTAGTGCTATTTTTAAATAGAGATATAAATATAGCATATAGCACCATCAGTGTTCCAACTAAAAATAGTATCAATAAAATTGGATTTGCTATAAAATTCTTTAAAAACTTAAACTCTTCTACAAAGAAGCCATTTGCATTGTAGCTAAGACCACTTATGCTAAGAAGCATAACTACAAAAAGTACAAAAAATCCTACAAAGAGTAGTGCATCAAATTTTAGCTGTTTTTTTATCTTGTTTACTATAGCATCACTGTCAATATTGTTTAAAAAATATAGCTGTGCTTGAACTCTTGCAAGAAAAAATATGGTAAATCCAAAAGCTACATTAAAAGGATTTAGTACAGCCTCTAGACCTCTACTTGCTAGTGTCCAGTGAGCTAAATTCATATCATTTTTGATAAAATTCCCACCGCTATAGAGCGTTCCTAAAGCGATACCTATAAGGATAATCCCTAAGCTCCCATTTATATATAAAAATGTTTCATAAGTTCTTTTTCCCAAGAAATTATTTGGTTTTTTTCTATATTCATACGATACTGCTTGGATAATGAAACAAAAAAGAATTGCCATCCAGACATAGTATGCTCCACCAAAACTAACAGAGTAAAAAAGAGGAAAAGCAGCAAATAAAGCTCCACCAAACATGACAAGTGCTGTAAATGTAAGCTCCCATTTTCTTCCAAGCGAAGCGACAAGCATATCTCTTTGCTCTTCAGTTGAAGTTAACTTATAAAGCAAAGTCTGACCACCTTGGACGAATGTCATAAAAACAAAAAGTGCACCTAATACTGTGACTAAAAACCACCAGTACTGCTGAAGAGTGAGTAGTGAAAAAGTTTCAAACATTTAGTGCTCCTTGTATCCGAGTTTAATTTGAGTTAGCATAATCTTTATCTCAGCAATTAAAAGAGCGGTAAAAACTATGGTAAACAGTGACATTGTGATAATCACGGCAGTTGTATCGAGCTGAGAAGTTGCCATACCGACTGGCAACATATCTTGAATCGCCCATGGTTGCCTTCCAACTTCTGCTACAATCCAGCCACATTCCTGTGCTAAATAGCCAAGCGGTATCGTAAAAAGAGCAGCTCTTAAGACAAGTGTTTTGCCTTCAATTTTTCCTATCATTGAGAAGTAAAGAAGTATTAAAAACAGAAATAAAAACCAGCTTCCAAGCCCAACCATGATATGAAAACTATAAAATGTTATAGCAACTGGAGGTATGATTTGCTCCGGTCTTTTTAAGTAGCCATAGCCAAAATATTTTTCATGTTCTCTAAATGTTATTAGTGAAGCATCTGCCAACTCCTGATTATTGACTTTTTTTGCATCTTTATAGTCTCTTAAAGCCTGCACGGCAATTTTACCTTTTTCTATTTTTTCTTTTGCTGGTATGATGTTTAGCTTTTCATTTCCATAAACCAAATCATTTATACCTGGAACAAATGCATCAATTTGTCTATATCCCAAAAGAGATAGTGCATTTGGTACCTCAATCTTCCATATAAATGGATCGGTTGTACTGTCTCCAATTTTTTTATCAGGATTTAGTTGACCAATTGCAATAATACCAGCTCTCTTTTCACCATCATAAAGACCCTCCATGGCAGCTAGTTTTGTTGGTTGTTTTTGGGCAACTTGATAAGCTGACTCATCTCCAGTTGCTATTAAAAATATAGATGCTAAAAGACCAAAAGATGCTGCAACGATGATGCTTCTTTTTGCAAACAGTATATCTCGTTTTTTTAACAAATACCACGAGCTTATACCAACTACAAAGAGTGAGCCCATAACATAACCACTACTAATGGTGTGCAAAAATTTAGACACTGCAACCGGGTTAAAAACTACATCGAAAAAGTTTTCCATCTCAAATCTTGCACTATCAACATTGAATTTCATACCAATAGGGTTTTGCATCCAACCGTTTGCTATGAGAATCCAAAGAGCAGAGAGGTTTGAGCCAACTGCAACTAACCAAGTTGAAACAAGGTGCATCTTTTTTGATACTTTATTCCACCCAAAAAACATAATAGCAAAGAATGTTGACTCCATAAAGAACGCCATAAGTCCCTCTATTGCTAGTGGTGCTCCAAATATATCTCCAACTATCCAAGAGTAGTTTGCCCAGTTTGTTCCAAACTCGAACTCCATGATGATTCCTGTTGCAAGACCTATTGCAAAGTTGATTGCAAAAAGTGTCATCCAAAACTTGGTGATTTTCTTCCACTCATCATTCCCTGTTTTGACATATATGGTCTCCATTATGGCGATTATAAATGAAAGACCAAGTGTTAGGGGAACAAAAAGCCAGTGATAAAGAGCTGTCAAGGCAAATTGTCCTCTTGAAAGCTCTACTAGTAGGCTGTTATCCATGTATTACTCCTGTTTTGTTAGGTTATCTATGATAAAGTTTGCTCTATCTTTATCATTGTCAAATTTTTCTTTTAATAGATTTGGGAAAAAAAGTATTTTAAAGATAAACATAAAGATAAAAAGCTTTATACCTATGATAAGCCAAAGTTTTTTACCCACTTTCATGTTTTTAAATCCACTTACATAAAAATCAAATACTTTTTTAAATAAATTTATGATTATATTCATGTGAAATTATACAACTTAAATTATTAATTGTAAATTATTTGTATTAGTCCAATGATGTTGATGATTATTTTATTGCAGGATTTTGATAAATAAACTATGCTGCAGTATTTTTGTAATATAATTATGTCAATTAAGTATATAAAGCAGGAGCTACAAACATGTTTAAAATAGCACTTTTATTGGCTTTTTTTGTAAACTCTATAGTTGCAGAAGAGTTTTATATAAATCCATATTATTTAGATAAATTAAAAATAGACTCAAGAAGCTATAAAATTATAAAACACTATGTTGACTTTTTAAATAGTATAAAAAATGATGATGAGAAAACAAAAGTCGAAAAAGTAAATCATTATATAAACAGTATAATCCCTAAGTATGATGCCTATAATTACAGCAGTGATGAGTATTGGGCAACTCCATTTGAGTTTTTTTCAAATGCCAGTGGAGATTGTGAAGATTATGTCATAGCCAAAATGTATTCTTTGAAAATGCTTGGTGTATCTTCAAAGACTATGTACATGAGTGTTGTTAAAGATAAGTACACAGGAGGTGACCATATGGTACTGTCTTTACATGTAGAGCATAATAACTCATTTTTAGTTTTAGACAATCTTAGCACTAAAGTTTTACCAATAGATAAAAGAGTAGACCTTAAAGTAGTTTTTATGTTTAATGAGTATGGATTTTATCAGCTAGAAAACTACAAAAGACAAAGAAAGATAAATAAAATAAATCTTCCTGCATATAATAAATTTAAAAAAAGAGATAGTAAGAAACTTATTTTAATTAGATAAGTATGTTACATAAAGTAGCAATTATAGAATTTTTTTTAATTTTAATTAAAATAAACTTTAATTGAAAAAAGCCTATAGGTAGGGTATTTTTTAAGAAAGTTTCAGAAAAGTGTTACATTTTATTCTTTTTAAATTTTTTTTTTCAGTTTCCTCTCAATAAACTATACTATATTTTAGCAAAGAAAAGGTAGTTTTTTTAGTATTCCTTTTTTTAAATATAGCAAAAGGTATATTTTGGCAAAACAAAAATTTGGCAATGAAATTATTAAGAGTGTTATTGAAAAGAGTAGAAAAAAACGACAAATATCTCAGTTGACAATAAAAATAGACTCTAAGCTAGATGATGCTCTTAGTAAACTTTCTAATTCGTTAAATATATCAAAAAACAGACTTATAGAAGACATTTTATTTGAGAGTGGTATAGTAGAGGAAGTTGAGGAAAATTATCATGACTAAATTTCCAGACCAGAAACAGATTGTTAGTGCAGTTTTGTCAGGAATGACTAAATCAGTACAAAATTTTCTTAACTGGACAAATGACAGACTTTTTTTATCACATGGACCTGATAAGATAATCTCTATTCATATTGCTCAAGAGATTGCAGCAATGAGAAATGCTCCAGAGATTTTTATAGATGCCACTATAGGAGATATTTTGAGGTGTTCCTTGCCAGATAGAAATGCATATACTACATATATGAAAAATAGAAAGTTAAAACAGGGTACATTTAGTATAACTTTAGATGAAAGATTTGAACATCAAGATAATGAAGATTCTATTTCAAAAGTCATAATATCTGTGAAGAATGGAGTTAGAAATTCAAAACTAGAGTATTTAGATAACATAGAAGTTATTTGCAAGATGCTAGATTGTAAAACTTCTCTAGAGTATGGGCTTTTTAGTTTTTATTCTGATTTATCACAAAATGCAAGAAAAAAACTAGAAAAGAGAATACCAGATTTGATTAAAAGCTTTAATGTTGTTATAAAAAAGTTTCCATCTTTAAAGTCAAACTTTGTTAGTAGTAAAATTCACAAGATTGAAGGTAGTGGAGAGTGGCTAGTAGGCTGTTATATAGTCCAAAAAAAGTAAGCTTTATTAAGTCTACATGTAGAGTAGCTTTAATAAAGGGCACCTCTAAAAACCCTTATATCCTCAGAGTAAAAGAGAGAGGTAAGATTGTGCATAAGTTTTTTTGAGTCATAGCCTTAGCTATGGCGATGAAAAATTCTGTGCAAGATTGTCTCTCTCTTTGACTCCCTGCGGGCATAAGGGTTTTTAGATGTGCCCTAAAATTTTCAAAGGAGAAAATATGAGAATATTACCAAAAGTTGCAGCGTCAGTTGCAGTATGTGCCTTATTAGTTACTGCAGGAAGTGCAGCAGATGTTGTTAAGATTGGTGTTCAAGCACCTATTACTGGTAAGTATGCAAATGAGGGACAGAGTATCGATAACGGTGTTAGACTTGTTATTGAGCAACTAAATGCCAATGGAGGACTTTTAGGAAAAAAAGTGGAAGTAGTTAGTTGTGATGATGAAGGTGTAGCTCAAAAAGCAGCAATATGTGCAAGAAAACTTGTAAATGAAGGTGTTTTAGCAGTTATAGGATCATATACTTCAGGAGCAACAGAAGCAGCTCAGACTACATACTATAGAAATAAAACACTTCAAACAAGTGATGGAACAAGTGATAGTTTAACAAAGCATAAGTATTGGACTTTTTTTAGAAACTCTTTTCAAAACTCAGCTCAAGCAGATTTTACAGCGAAATACTTAGTTAATGAAAAAGGTTACAAAAAAATTGTTGTTATTTCAGACTACTCTAGCTATGCTGTTGGTTTAGCTAATTCTGCTGTCAAAGCTATTAAAGCAGAAGGTGGGAATGTAATTTATCAAGGAAAGATTAAATCAGGAACTCAAAACTTTACAGCAGTTTTAACTAAAATTAAATCAATGAAACCAGATGCTATATACTTTAGTGGTTACTATACTGATGGCGGACTTCTTCGTGCTCAGCAAATTCAGCTTGGCATAAAAGCTGATTTTATTGGTGGCGATTCAAATGATAACCCAGATTTTATAAAACTTGCAGGAAAAAGTGCAGAAGGTACGCTACTTGTAAACTTTCCAACACCAGATTTTCTACCATATGATGCTGCAAAAGTATTTATGAAAGACTATACAGCTAAGTATGGTAAAGCTCCATCTTCAGTATGGGCACTTATGAATGTTGATGGGCTTAATGCTATTCTTCATGCAGCGAAAGAGACAAATAGTTTAGATACTAAAAAAATTAGTGATTATTTACATACTTTAAGAGATTTTCCAGGAATAACAGGTCCTATATCTTTTAGAGAAGATGGAGAGAGAATTAACACTAAATTTAATGTTTATGAAATTCAAGCAAATGGCAAATACAAAATCATAAATAAGTAAATAAAGAAAGAGAGAAAGCAGAACAATGGATATATTTCTTCAACAAATTGTCAATGGTTTGACAGTAGGAAGTTTGTATGCTTTGGTCGCACTTGGTTATACGATGGTCTACGGGGTAATGAAGTTAATAAACTTTGCCCACGGAGACCTCGTGGCCTTGTCAGCCTTTGCAGGACTTACTATTTATACTAGCATGTTTGCTGATGGCGGTACTTCTATGGTAGCCGTTATTACTGTGTTTATGTTCACAGCAGCAATTATTGCAGTTGTTGGTGTTCTTCTTGAACGCCTTGCCTATAGGCCTTTACGAACGGCACCACGCCTTAGTGCTGTTGTTTCTGCTTTAGGAGCTGGACTTGTTATACAAAACGCCATTATGTTGATTTGGGGACCAAATATGAAGATTTTCCCTTCAGATTTGTTTCCATCTACTGTATACGATATCAATGGTGTAGTTGTAACATTTACTCAACTTATGATACTACTTTTTTCATCTGTACTGATGATTGCTCTTTACCTTTTTATTAATAAAACAAAAATGGGTACAGCAATTCGTGCAGTTGCAATTGACCAAGATGCTGCAAAGTTAATGGGAATTAATGTAAACAGAATTATTATGATTATTTTTATAATTGGTTCCGCTTTAGGGGCAGTTGCTGGTCTGTTTATTGGTATATATTATAGAGGAATAACTTTTGACATGGGTTGGATGTATGGGCTTAGTGCATTTGTAGCTGCTATTATTGGCGGTATTGGTAATATACCTGGTGCTATGTTTGGTGGTTTGATGCTAGGATTGTTTAATGCACTTATTAGTGGTTATATATCTAGTGCCTGGGCTGAGACATTTACATTTATGCTGTTGATTGTTGTTCTTATTTTTAGACCAACAGGCATACTTGGTGAAAAAGTGGCGGAGAAGGTATGATGAAAAATTTATTGAATTTTACTCTCTTTAGGAGAGAAGCTTTAGTGCTATCAATCTCTTCGAGAACTTGTTTGCAAAGTAAGGAGGCCTTAAGATGAATAGAACAAATATGATTTCACTTGGTTTTCTTTTGATTATGGGTATTTTCCCATTTGTTGCTGATTCTGCTTGGCTTGCTGTAGGTACTACATTTCTAGTTTTCTCAGTGGTAGCTTTTTCTCAAGATATTATTCTTGGGCGAGCTGGAGCATTTCATATGGGTCATGCTGCATTTTTTGGACTTGGAGCATATACAACTGCAATTTTAAATACACATTTTGGATGGCCAATTTTGGCAACATGGGCACCAGCAGTAATAATTCCTATGGTCATTGCTCTTTTAACAACAGCTCCAATTATTCATCTAAGGGGTGACTATTTATTGGTTACTACTATTGGTATAAATATTATATTTTTACAGATATTAGAAAATGATTTATTTGGACTTACTGGCGGTCCAAATGGTATATTTGGCATAGATGTAGTTAGGTTATTTGGACATGAATTTTTTGAACAGATAGATATGTACTACATGGCACTTATACTTTTAGGGATTACTCTATTTATTATGAAAACACTAGATGGCAGTAAATTTGGTCGTGCGATGTTCTATATAAATAAAGATGATGTAGCGGCTCAGAGTATGGGTATAGATATACGCTATTACAAGTTGTATGCATTTGCTATAGGTGCAGGAATTGCAGGAGCTGCAGGTAGTATGTTTTCTGTGCAATACTCAGCAGTTAGCCCAGAAGCATTTAATGTACTTCAATCAATTATGTTTTTTACTATTGTTTTGGTTGGTGGTTCAGCATCACTTCCTGGAGTACTTTTGGGTACATTTGTTATGTTTGTGCTTCCTGAAATCTTTCGTGAGTTTGAAACAGCTCGTTATTTAGTATTTGGACTTGCTATGATTTTAACAATGATTTTAAGACCTCGTGGAATCTGGCCAGTAAAGTTTGGAAACATACCTTCTTACCTTAAAAAGGGGAAAAAATGAGTCAGTATCTTTTAGAGATTAAAAATGTATCAAAATTTTTCTCTGGTTTGACTGCTATAGATTCTCTTAACTTAAGAGTTAAAAAGGGTCAGATTTATGGAATCATTGGACCAAATGGTGCAGGTAAAACTACACTTTTCAACTGCATTACAGGTATATATACTCCAGAAGAGGGTGAAATACTTTGGCATGGAAAAGAGATCAAAGGTACTCCCCCACATAAGATTGCAGAGCTCGGAATCTTAAGAACATTTCAGACTATTAGACTATTTGCAGAGATGAGTGTGGCTGAAAATATCATGTCGGGTCGCCACATAAAATCAACTCAAAAATGGTACAACGGAATCATCCCAACACCTGCTTACTATAAAGATGAGAGAAAAAATTGGGAAAAAGTTGGTGAGTATATGGAACTTTTTGGACTTAGTGATTATGCAACAACTCCAGCAGGTGATCTCTCATATGGACTTCAAAGAAAGATTGAGATGGCAAGAGCATTAGCTGCTGAGCCTGAACTTCTTATACTTGATGAGCCAGCAGCAGGATTGAATGAAAATGAGACAAAAGAGTTAGCAGATATTATCCGTAAGATTCAAGCGATGGGTGTTACTATCATGATGATAGAGCATGATATGGATATGGTAATGAATCTTTGTGAATATATGACTGTTATTAACTTTGGTGCATGGATTTGTGATGGTGTTGCAGCAGATGTTCAAGATAACCCAGCAGTCATCGAAGCATATATAGGTATAGAAGATGAAGATGAGGATGAATCATGAGTAAACTACTAGAAGTAAAAGACTTACATGTAGGTTATGGTGCAATAAAAGCTATAAAAGGCATTGATTTGTATGTAAACAAGGGTGAAGTTGTTACGATTCTTGGAGCAAATGGTGCTGGTAAGACAACTACGCTAAGAACAATCAGTGGTCTTTTAAAATCAACAAAAGGCAATATACTTTTTGATGGACAAGAAATCACAAAAGTTCCAGCTCATGATATAGTTAGACTTGGTATGAGTCACTCTCCTGAGGGACGAAAAGTTTTTGGAACACTTAGCGTTGAAGAAAATCTTCTTATGGGGGCATATACACTAAAGACTCATGATATAAAAACATTGGAATGGATATATGAGATACTACCTAGACTTAAAGAGCGTGAGCAGCAGCTAGCAGGAACTTTAAGTGGTGGAGAACAGCAGATGCTTGCAATTGGAAGAGCTATTATGAGTAAACCTAAATTGCTAATACTAGATGAGCCAAGCCTAGGACTTGCTCCTGTTTTGGTAAAGAGTATTTTTAAAGCAATTAAGGAGATTAGCTCAACAGGAGTTACAGTTTTGCTAGTGGAACAAAATGCAAAAGCAGCTTTGAAGTTGGCAGATAGGGGATATGTTTTAGAATTGGGAAAAATAACACATGAAGGAACAAGTAAAGAGCTGTTGAATTCAACTGTTATTCAAGAGGCCTATTTAGGTAAAAAAAAGTAGAGTTTAGTAGATAGACCGTTTGTCTTGAGTGACAAACGGTTTTTTTTGCATAATTTCTAAGATTTATGAAAAGTACTACTTTTAGTAGTACTACTTTAAGGATAAAAAATGGAAAACAATACAGTAGTAATGAATCGTGCCATTGAATTGGCAGAAAAATGGCAAATAAGAGCAGCGGATAAAATAACAAATTTTGAGAAAAAATTCCATGCTAAGATGAAGAAAATGTTTGCTCGACCTATGGATAAAGTTCTTTTGATAGATCTAATGGATCAAAGTTTTAGAACTAAAAACTGTGCAAGAGTTGCTGATCAGGTTGAATATATATTTTCAAAGTATGGAATGGCAACTTTCTTCTCAACTCCCGAAAAATTCCTAATATTTTTGTTTAGGAATATTGGTATTTATCTTCCTGATATATCTGTACCTTTGTTTATAAAAAGCGTAAGAGATGATACAGATACTGTAGTTTTGAAAGGAGAAGATGATCTTTTAAACGCACATATCCAAAAAAGACACTCTGAAGGTACTCGAATCAACATCAATATGATAGGTGAGGTTGTTTTAGGAGAAAAAGAGGCACAAGAGAGAATCGAAAAGTATATTGATATACTGACAAATCCAAATATAGACTATATGTCAATTAAAATATCAACACTTTTTTCGCAGATAAATCCCGTTTCATATGAAAATACAGTAGATGAGTTTGTTAAGAGACTTTCAAAAATTTTTGCTCAAGCCAAGAAATATACATATATAAATTCTAAAGGTGAGAAAGAGAATAAATTTATAAATTTAGATATGGAGGAGTATAGAGATCTTTCACTAACAGTTGAAACATTTAAAAGAGTACTTGATAAGCCTGAATTTAAAGATTTTAAAGCAGGTATTGTACTTCAAGCATATCTTCCTGATTCTCATTTATGGCAAGTAAAGCTTACAGATTGGGCTAAAAATAGAGTAAAAAATGGTGGTGCACCTATAAAAATTCGCCTTGTCAAGGGTGCAAATATGGAGATGGAGCAGACAGAAGCAGAACTAAAGCATTGGGTTACTTGCCCATATACAAAAAAAATAGATACAGATAGTAATTACAAAGTTATGCTTGAGTACGCATTAAAGCCTGAAAATGCTCCTTTTGTAAACTTAGGTGTTGCATCTCACAATCTTTTTGAACTAGCATATGGATATGAAACTGCGAAAGAAAATGGCGTAATGGAGCATTTTTCTATGGAGATGCTTGAAGGCATGAGTGAGTCTGCCCGAGTTGCTATCAAAGAGCTTAGTGGCGAGGTTATTCTATATGGTCCAGCTGCAAAAAAGGAGCAGTTTACAAATGCTATAGCTTATCTTGTAAGAAGATTTGATGAAAATACAGGGAAAGAAAATTTTATAAGATACTCTTTTGGACTAGAGGCTGGCAGTGGTGATTGGGAGATGTTGAAGCAGAAGTTTATCGACTCTTTTGAAAATAAAAAAAATCTTTTTA
The DNA here is from genome assembly GCA_026987955.1 of Sulfurospirillum sp. Taxonomy (GTDB): domain Bacteria; phylum Campylobacterota; class Campylobacteria; order Campylobacterales; family Sulfurospirillaceae; genus Sulfurospirillum_A. The sequence goes on along the minus strand of JALSME010000013.1, from coordinate 39,919 downwards.
TAGGAGCTAAAAGAACACAAGATAGACTAAGTGAAAATTGGGATAATTACAAGGGAGGTAGCTTTTATACTAAAGAGTATCATGGAGAACCTGATACCGATTTTATACTACCACCAAATAAACAGTGGGCAAAGAATATACGCACAAAGTGGATGAAGAAAAAAGATGATGAGGTTACCACTGTACCTGTTGTAGTTGGAGGAGAAGAGCTTATAAGCGAGAGGGAAGTAAAAGATGTTTTAGATAAATCCCAACTAAAAGATGGTGTAGTATGTGGTAGATATACAATTCCTAGTGCTGAAGATTTAGAACATGCAGTTGAAATTGCTGCAAATGATCCAGATGGATGGAGAAGTGCAACCCATGAGTATAGACATGAGATGCTCTGTAAAGTTGCAAATGAAGTAAGAAAAAAGAGATTGGACTTAATAGGTGTTGCATCTGCTGAGGTTGGAAAGGTAATTACTGAGACAGATGTAGAAGTTAGTGAGGCTATAGACTTTTTGGAGTTTTATGGACATAGTGCTGAGTACTTTAATAGTTTTGAAAATTTAAAGTTTAAGGGTCGTGGTGTTGGTGTTATTACTCCTCCTTGGAATTTTCCTATTGCTATTCCTGTTGGTGGCATTACAGCTGCACTTGCGGCTGGTAATACAGTCATAGTAAAGCCAGCCTCAGTTGCTGCTCTTTGTGCTTATGAGCTTTGTAAATGCTATTGGGATGCAGGAATTAGTAAAAATGTACTTCAATTTTGCCCAGCACCAGGATCTCTTGCAGGTAAACACCTTATTGATAATCCAAAAGTTGATTTTGTTATATTAACAGGTGGAGAAGATACAGCATATGCTATGTTAAAGTCAAGACCAGACTTATATCTAACGGCTGAAACTGGTGGGAAAGATGCAACAATTGTAACAGCTATGGCTGATCGTGAGCAGGCGATAAAAAATGTGGTAGCATCAGCATTCAATAATAGTGGACAAAAATGTTCAGCTACATCACTATTGGTTCTTGAAGAAGAAGTTTATAATGATGAAGGATTTAAATCAGCTCTTAAAGATGCAGCACAAAGCCTAGAGGTAGGATCAGTTTGGAACTATGTAAATAGAATAGGAACTTTGGCAAACAAAGTAGAGGGAAATCTAAAAAAAGCAATTAACACTCTTGAGTCTGGAGAAGAGTGGCTACTAAAGCCTACATATGCTGAAGAAAATGAATATATGATGAAACCAGCTATTAAGTGGGGTGTAAAAGATGGAAGTTTTTGTCATATGAATGAGCTTTTTGGACCACTATTATCAGTAATGTGTGCAAAAGATTTAAAACATGCGATTGAACTTGTAAATAAAACAGGATATGGATTAACATCAGGAATTGAGTCACTTGATGCGAGAGAAACGGACTACTGGAGAGAACATTTAAAAGCAGGTAATCTATATATAAATCGTGGTACAACTGGAGCAATAGTTCTTCGTCAACCATTTGGAGGTATGGGTAAATCTGCTATAGGTGCAGGAAGAAAAGCGGGAGCATATAGCTATGTTACCCAGTTTATGGATTTTGAAGAGATTGCTGCGCCAAAGATTGACAAAGTATATTTTCATCCATTAGTTGATATAGTAAAAGATTGGAGTAAGCAGACAGAAAAAGGAATACATAAGGATTTTAGAGAAGATATTTCAAAGCTTAGTGTTGCACTTCAAAGTTATTTGAAAAATTTTAAAGAGGAATTTGACAAAGAACACGATTACTTTAAGCTTCGTGGTGAAGATAATGTATTTCGTTATATTCCTTTAGAAAGAGTTGCAATTCGTGTAACAAAGAGTGATAACCTTTTTGAAGTTATGAGCAGAATCATAGCTGCAAAAGTTAGTGGCGTATCTTTACACATAAGCATAGATGCTACATTAGAAAACAATGTTGTACTTTTTCTTTATGAAAATAAAGATAAGCTTTTAAATATCACTGATAATATTGTTAGAGAGAGTGAAGATGAGTTTGTAAAATGCTTTAAAAAAGTAGATAGACTTATATACTCTGATATATCAAAAGTAAGCAAGAAGGTATTTAAAGAGGCTGCAAAGCTTGCAAAGTTTATAGTTAGAGCCAAACCTATGATGGAGGGAAGGTTAGAGCTTTTAAATTACTTTGAGGAGCAAAGCATATCTCACTCATATCATAGGTATGGAAACTTAGGTGTTAGAGCTCTAGAAGAAGATTAGTCATAACCAAGACAAAGAGTACTACTCTTTGTCTTGTACGATATCAAATATATACTCTCTTCTAGATTTTTTATCTATAATCTCTTTTACATGTAGACCTTTAAAATCAATCATATCAAATTCTTCAATAGTACTTGGTTGCTGTTTTGCTAACTCTCTTAATACTAAACCTCTGTATGCTTTTGCCCAGTGGCTGACTACTTTACCATTTTTAATAAATTTCATAGTTATATGTTTAGATGTTAGCTTATAGAATTTTTCATAAAAACCAGCCCTAAGGTCTATAACTAGCTCTGAGTCAATAAAATCATCAAGTCTATCGGAAAAATTTTCTTTATAATAAATTTCTGGCTTAAAACCTTCTAGCGATGAGGCTTGCTTAAAACGATAATATGGTATATAGTCTTTTGCTAGAAGTGGTCCAAAAAGATTTGAAAATATTATTGTGTTTTTTTCAAGCCAATCTTTTTGAATTGAGTCTAAACTATGAAAATCAAGGTATTTGTAGGCAACTCCTGTGTACCTATATATAGCTTTACAGGTAGGTGCATCTAAAAGATCAAGTGATGCAAGTTTTTTTAACTCTTCCTCATCTTTTATTCCAAAGAATTTTGTGATATTAGCATGCTTACTATTTTTTAAAAAAAAGTTTAATTTATTAATAACATATAATCTTTTTTCAAAAAGTTCAGGAAAAAGCATAGAATTTTTATTTATAGCTTTAAAGTCTGAAAAATCGGACTTTGCTTCACTTGGAGAGAATAGTATCTTCATGGTAATTCCTTAAAATAGATATTTTTTTTATATTGTAACTAAAAAATATAAAAAAACCATTGACATTCAAAAGCTTTTGAGCTATAATTTCACCTCACAAACTCACGGTTGCTGGATTAGCTCAGCCGGTAGAGCAACTGCCTTGTAAGCAGTAGGTCACCTGTTCGATTCGGGTATCCAGCACCATTTTGTTGTTTTTGTGCGTCAAATGACAGTGTTTGACCAGGGATAAATCAAGTTTTAGTGTTAATGGTGAGATACTCAAGTGGCCAACGAGGGCAGACTGTAAATCTGCTGACTATGTCTTCGAAGGTTCGAATCCTTCTCTCACCACCATTATTGCGGGAGTAACTCAGTGGCTAGAGTTCCTGCCTTCCAAGCAGGTTGTCGCGAGTTCGAATCTCGTCTCCCGCTCCATGATTTTATTTAGCTGGGAGCTGTTGAATTTTTTCTGCTTATATTTACTACAGAATCAGTTCAGTAGACTCTTCTCTAAACCTATAAATCACCTGTTATTATTGTTGCAGCTATATAGTGCTATTAATATAAAAATTGTTAATTGCTCATATGGCTCAGAGGTAGAGCACTTCCTTGGTAAGGAAGAGGTCGCGGGTTCAAGTCCCGCTATGAGCTCCATAAAATTAGAAAACATTAGGCTAGGTGAAAATCATAGCTTTATTTAAAAATGTAAAAAACTTCATACGGAGGAAGAAATGGCTAAGGAAAAATTCGAAAGAACTAAACCACACGTTAACATAGGTACTATTGGTCACGTTGATCATGGTAAAACTACACTTACTGCTGCAATCTCTGCAGTTCTAGCAAGCAAGGGTCTTGCAGACTTTAAAGATTTTGATGGTATTGATAATGCTCCTGAAGAGAGAGAAAGAGGAATTACAATTGCTACTTCTCACATAGAGTATGAAACTGAAGGTCGTCACTACGCTCACGTTGACTGTCCAGGTCACGCGGATTATGTAAAGAACATGATTACTGGTGCTGCTCAAATGGATGGTGCTATTCTTGTTGTTTCTGCAGCTGATGGTCCTATGCCTCAAACTAGAGAGCATATTCTTCTATCTCGCCAAGTCGGTGTTCCATATATCGTTGTTTTCATGAATAAAGCTGATATGGTTGATGATGAAGAGCTACTTGAACTAGTAGAAATGGAAATTAGAGAATTACTTTCTGAGTATGACTTCCCAGGAGATGATATTCCTATCGTTGCTGGATCTGCATTAAAAGCTCTAGAAGAAGCTAAATCTGGCAATGTTGGAGAGTGGGGAGAGAAGATAATGGCTCTTATGGCTGAAGTAGATGCTTATATTCCTGAGCCAGTAAGAGAGACTGATAAAGATTTCTTAATGCCTGTTGAAGATGTATTCTCAATTTCAGGTCGTGGTACTGTTGTTACAGGTCGTATCGAAAGAGGAATTGTAAAAGTTGGTGAGACTATCGAAATAGTTGGAATCAAAGATACTCAAACTACAACTGTTACTGGTGTTGAGATGTTCCGTAAAGAGATGGATCAAGGTGAAGCTGGTGATAACTGTGGTGTTCTTCTTAGAGGAACTAAGAAAGAAGATGTTGAAAGAGGTATGGTTCTTTGTAAGCCAGGCTCAATTACTCCACATACACAATTTACAGCTGAGATTTATGTTCTAAGTAAAGATGAAGGTGGAAGACATACTCCATTCTTTAACAACTATAGACCACAATTTTATGTAAGAACAACAGATGTTACAGGTTCAATCACACTTCCTGAGGGAACTGAGATGGTTATGCCTGGTGATAATGTTAAGATTAACGTAGAGCTTATTGCTCCTATCGCTATGGAAGTAGGTACTAGATTTGCAATCCGTGAGGGTGGTAGAACTGTTGGTGCTGGTGTTGTTGCATCAATCGAAAAGTAATTAAAGAAAAACCAAACAGAGAAGAGTTATCTTCTCTGTTTTTAAAGGCAATTTAGATGACTATTAAAATAGGATTAAAGTGCGTTGAGTGTGGAGATATAAACTACACAACAACAAAAAACTCTAAGACATATACTGAAAAGTTTGAAGCTAAGAAGTATTGTCCAAGATTAAAAAAGCACACAGTTCACAAAGAAGTGAAACTTAAAAGTTAATTATATCCCTCTTCGGAGGGAGATAATAGATGTAGGGCAGTAGCTCCAATTGGTAGAGCTACGGTCTCCAAAACCGTAGGTTGTGGGTTCGAATCCCTCCTGCCCTGCCACTAAAAGGTATATAAATGGAAAAATTGGTAACTTATTACAATCATTCAAAAGTTGAGCTATCTAAAGTTATCTTCCCTATTAAAGAGCAGATTAGAAATGCTTTCATATCTGTCTTTATAGTTGTTACTGTTGTATCACTTTTCTTAGCATTGATTGATTTAATCATGTCATCATCTCTATCAGCATTGATGTAGGTTGAGGACTATGGATCACAAGTGGTATGCAATCCAGACTTATTCTGGAAGTGAATTAGCAGTTAAAAGAGCAATTGAAGAGATTGTTGTAAATAACTCAATTGAAGATAAACTTAAAGAGATAATAGTCCCTACTGAGGATGTTATTGAAGTTAAAAATGGAAAGAAAAAAATAACTGAAAGAACTCTATATCCTGGATATGCATTTGCATGTTTAGATCTAGATACTAGACTTTGGCATATGATTCAGTCTCTGCCTAAAGTTGGTCGTTTTATTGGAGAGTCTAAGAAGCCTACTCCTTTAACAGAAAAAGATATTCAGGTTATTTTAGAAAAAGCAGAGAAAAAAGGTGCACCTAAGCCTAAAATCTTCTTTGAAACAGGAGAGAGCGTACGAATCACAGAAGGTCCGTTTGCTAACTTTACTGGTGCAGTTGAAGAGTATGATATGGAACACGGTAAGTTAAAGCTTAATGTTTTAATATTTGGTAGAAGTACACCAGTAGAGATTCTCTACACTCAAGTTGAAAAAATAGTTTAAAGGACATTTAAATGGCAAAGAAAATAACAGGCGAGATAAAATTACAAATCGCTGCCGGCAAAGCAAATCCATCACCTCCAGTTGGTCCAGCTCTTGGACAACAGGGTGTTAATATTATGGAATTTTGTAAAGCATTTAACGAAAAAACAAAAGATAAGATGGGTTATAATATCCCAGTTGTTATCACTGTTTATGCTGATAGAAGTTTTACTTTTATTACAAAACAACCACCAGCAGCAGATCTTATTATGAAAGCAGCTGGTATTAAAAAAGGAACAGATAATCCACTTAAAAATAAAGTTGGAAAGCTTACTAAAGCACAAGTTCTTGAAGTAGTAGAACAAAAGATTGCAGACCTTAATACAAATGATCGTGAGCAAGCAGCTAAGATTATTGAGGGATCAGCAAGAAGTATGGGCGTTGAAATAGTAGATTAATTTTTCCCTTAACCGCTTAGGGTAATAAGCGGAAGCAAAATTGCGTGGAGATATAATAATGGCAAAAAAAGTAACAAAAAGATTTCAGGAATTACTGAAAAAAGTAGATGCAGAAAAAAAGTATTCTGCAACAGAAGCACTATCAATAGTTAAATCTTTAGCATCTGCTAAGTTTGATGAAACAGTTGAGATAGCATTAAAGTTAAATGTCGATCCTAGACATGCTGATCAGATGGTTCGTGGTTCAGTTATTCTTCCTGCTGGAACTGGTAAGTCAGTTAGAGTAGCAGTTATAGCTAAAGATGCAAAAGCTGATGAAGCAAAAGCAGCTGGAGCTGATATAGTTGGTTCAGACGACTTGATAGCTGATATTCAAGCTGGAAAGATTGATTTTGATGTTTTAATAGCAACACCAAATATGATGGGACTTGTTGGAAAAGTTGGTCGTATATTAGGACCAAAAGGTATTATGCCTAACCCTAAAACTGGTACTGTTACAATGGATGTAACAAAAGCAGTTGAAAACAATAAGGGTGGACAGGTAAACTTCCGTGTTGATAAGCAAGGGAATATCCATGCTGGTATTGGAAAAGTGAGTTTTGATGAAGCTAGTTTAAGTGAAAACTTCTATACTTTTATAAGAGCAATCAATAAATTGAAGCCTGCTTCGGCAAAAGGTAAGTACATAAAAACTGCTGCACTTTCATTGACTATGAGTCCATCTGTAAATATGGATAATCAAGAGTTAATAGACTTAAAATAACAAAATAAAATTGCCTCTTTCTTAATTTAAAGAGGCTAAATCTTGATTGGAGATAGCTGAGGTCGAAAGGCTTAAAATGGGATTTATCTCAACTCCGCTTGAAATCACCGGTCGGAAAGGAGAAAAAATTGACAAGAAATAGAAAAGAAGAAATCGTTGGCATTATAACTGAAGAATTCAAAGCTTCCGACGCATTAGTTGTTTGTGATTTTAAAGGGCTTGATTGTCCAGCTATTGAAGAGCTTAGAATTGCTGCAACTGAAGTAGATGTAAAAGTTAGAGTTATTAAAAACTCACTTGCTGCAATTTCTATGAAAAATGCAGAAATAGAAGGAATTGAACTTAAAGATACAAACATTTTTGTTTGGGGTAAAGATCAGTTAGATGTTGTAAAGGTTGCTGCTAAATTTGCTAAAGATAACAAAGAATTTGTTATTAAAACAGCAATGATAGCAGGTGAAATTTCTGATGCTGCTAAAGTAGAAGCACTTTCTAAAATGCCATCTCGTGATGAGCTTATTGGAATGTTACTTCAAACTTGGATGGCTCCAGTTACAAACTTTACAATTGGTCTTGATGCTCTTAGAGCTAAAAAAGAAGAAGAGTCTGCATAATTTCTTTATTATTTAAAGAAATAGATAGACTATAAAATTTTAGGTAAGCAGAAAACCTCTACATGTAGAGCGATTTTCTCGGCATTAGCCGTAGCTTTAGATGATATGAATTTTACTTGGACTTGTTCGGGTAAAAGAAGAAATAAAATATATAGGATATAAAATGGCAATTTCTAAAGAAGATGTATTAGAATATATCTCAGGTTTAAGTGTACTTGAGTTAAGTGAATTAGTAAAAGAATTTGAAGAGAAGTTTGGTGTATCAGCTGCTCCAGTTATGATGGCTGGTGCTGTAGGTGATGCTGGTAGCGCAGCTGAAGAGAAGACAGAATTTGATGTAGTTCTTGTTGAAGCTGGTGCAAAGAAAATTAATGCTATTAAAGCTGTTCGTGCTATTACAGGTCTTGGACTTAAAGAAGCAAAAGAAGCAGTTGAAGGCGTTCCAACAGTTCTTAAAGAAGGAATCTCTAAGGAAGATGCAGAAGCAGTTCTTAAGCAGATTGAAGAAGCTGGTGCAAAAGCTGAACTCAAGTAGTTTTAAAACTTGCAATCAAGGGGAGCTAGTTCTCCCCTTAATAAAACGTAATAAAGACAATGTCGTGATTAAAGCTACTTGTTATAGTAGCAAAAATACTTTCCCTTTAAACAACTTCGTAAGGTAGACTAATGTTAAATAACCTTAAATCGGGAAATCGCCTAAGAGTAGATTTCTCAAAAGTACCAAGAAAAATTGATGTACCAAATCTTCTTCAAGTACAGCAAAAAAGTTATGAACACTTTTTAGATGTAAACAATTCTGAAGAACAAAGTGGTATTGAAAAAGTTTTTAAATCAATATTCCCAATCCATGATCCGCAAAATAGACTCTCTTTAGAGTATATAAGCTCAGAAATTGGTAAACCAAAATATAATGTTCGTGAATGCATGGATAGAGGATTAACATATAGTGTTAATCTAAAGATGAATATTCGCCTTATTTTATGGGATAAAAATGAAAAAACCGGTGAAAAAACCGGCGTAAAAGATATAAAAGAACAAGCAATATTTATTAGAGAAATTCCTCTAATGACAGATAGAACTTCTTTTGTAATTAATGGTGTAGAGAGAGTTGTAGTAAATCAACTTCATCGTAGTCCAGGAGTTATATTTAAAGAAGAAGAGAGCTCAACTGTAGTAAATAAATTAATATATACAGCACAAATTATTCCAGATCGTGGTAGTTGGCTGTACTTTGAGTATGATGCAAAAGATACACTGTTTGTAAGAATAAACAAGCGTAGAAAAGTTCCAATTACAATACTTTTTAGAGCATTAGGATATAGTAAACAAGATATTTTAAAACTATTTTATCCTGTTCTAAATATTAAAATTAAAGATAATAAGTTCTTAATGAATTTTGTACCAGAAAACTTTATTGGAAGAGTAGACTTTGATCTTAAAGATGAAAATGGAAATCTTCTTATAGCAACTGGTAAAAGACTAACTAAGAAAAAAGCAGAAAAATTTTTAGAAGATGGAATTAAGTTTATAGAGTATCCAATTGAGACTTTAGTGAACAGATTTTTATCATCTCCTATAATTGACCAAGAGAGCGGAGAGGTTCTTTTTGATACTCTTACTCAACTTGATGAGACAAAACTAACTAAGATGATTGAGCAAGGTCATGAGTCAATTGAAATAGCAAATGATTTGGCAGTAGGTGTTGATGATGCAATTATCAACTCTTTTATAGCTGACAATGAAACTTTAAAACTCCTTCGTCAAACAGAAGGTATTGAAGATGAAAATGATTTAGCAACTATTAGAATATATAAAGTAATGAGACCAGGTGAGCCTGTAACAAAAGAGGCTGCAAAGTCTTTCTTTAATGACCTTTTCTTTAATTCAGAAAGATACGATTTAACAAAAGTGGGTCGTATGAAGATGAACCATAAACTCGGAGTTAATGTTCCTGAGTTTGTTACTGTGATGACAAGCGAAGATATTATTAAAACTGTAAAGTATTTGATAAATGTTAAAAATGGTCAAGGTCATATAGACGATAGAGATCACTTAGGAAATAGAAGAATTAGATCTATTGGTGAGCTTCTTTCAAATGAGTTACATACTGGTTTGATTAAGATGCAAAAAGCTATTAGAGATAAGTTTACTGGATTAAGTGGTGGAACTGAGGAGCTTATGCCTCATGATTTGATAAACTCAAAGATGATTACAAGTACTATTATGGAATTCTTTTCAAGTGGTCAACTTTCACAGTTTATGGATCAGACAAACCCTCTTAGTGAGATTACACATAAAAGAAGACTTTCTGCACTTGGTGAAGGGGGTCTTGTTAAAGAGAGAGCTGGATTTGAAGTGCGTGACGTTCACCCAACTCACTATGGAAGAATCTGTCCTGTAGAGACTCCTGAAGGTCAAAATATTGGTCTTATTAATACTCTCGCAATGTACTCAAAAGTAAATGATTTGGGTTTTGTAGAGGCACCTTATAGAAAAGTCAAAGATGCAAAAATTCTTGATGAAATTGTTTATATAACTGCAACTCAAGAAGAGGGACTTGTAATTGCTCCTGCTTCGACTGTTGTTGAGAATGATGAGATTATAGAGGATCTTATCGAAGCTAGACAAGATGGTGAGATTATACTTGTAGAAAAAGAAAAAGTAGACTTGATTGATCTTAGCTCAGGTATGGTTGCCGGTGTTGCTGCTTCATTGATTCCTTTCTTGGAGCATGATGATGCAAACCGTGCACTTATGGGATCTAACATGCAGCGTCAAGCAGTACCTTTGGTATGGACAGATGCTCCAATGGTTGGAACAGGTGTTGAAGCAATCTCAGCTCGTGATGCATGGGCTTCAATTAAGGTCAAGCGTGCTGGTGTAGTTGAAAAAGTGGATAACAAAAATATATATATTTTAGGTGAAGATGAAAATGGTGCTTTTATAGACCACTATGGCTTACAAAAGAATCTTAGAACAAACCAAAACACTACTTTCACTCAAAAAGTTATTGCAAAACAAGGTCTTAAAGTTGACGTTGGAGATGTTATAGCAGACGGACCTAGCATGGATCAAGGTGAAATGGCAATTGGTAAAAATGTTATGGTTGCCTTTATGCCATGGAATGGATATAACTATGAGGATGCGATTGTTCTTAGTAAAAAGATGATTAGAAACGATGCATTTACATCTGTTCATACATATGAAAAAGAGATTGAAGCTAGAGAGCTTAAAGATGGTGTTGAAGAGATTACTAAAGACATTCCAAATGTTAAAGAGGAAGATTTAGCTCATTTAGATGAAAGTGGTATTGTCAAAATTGGTACTTATATCAAACCAGGTATGATTTTAGTAGGTAAAGTATCTCCAAAGGGTGAAGTTAAACCAACTCCTGAAGAGAGACTACTTCGTGCAATTTTTGGTGAAAAAGCAGGGCATGTTGTAAACAAATCTATGTATGCAAGTGCTTCTATGGAAGGCGTCATTGTAGATGTTAAAATTTTTACTAAAAAGGGCTATGCTAAAGATCCTCGTGCAATTCAAGCATATGAAGAAGAGAAAGAAATTCTTGATCGTGAACATCACGATAAGCTACTTATGTTAGACCGTGAAGAGATGCTAAGAATTAACTCTCTTTTATCTAAAAATGAGCTAGATAAAGATCAAGAGGTAAATAAACAATCTTATAAAAAAGGCGAAAAGCTAAGAAAAGAAGATTTAGAGCAAGTTAACCGTTTTTCATTGAATTCAATTGTAAAAGCTTTTTCAGACGATACACAAAAAGAGTATAAAGAGCTTAAAAATTATTTTCAAGCAGAGAAAAAGAAGCTAAAAGAAGAGCATGATGAAAAACTAAATATTATTGAAAAAGATGATATTTTGCCAAGTGGTGTTGTCAAGCTTGTAAAAGTGTATATTGCAACTAAGCGTAAGCTAAAAGTTGGTGATAAGATGGCTGGTCGTCACGGAAACAAAGGTATTGTTTCAAATATCGTTGAAGAGGTTGATATGCCTTACCTTGCAAGTGGTGAAAGTGTTGAGATTGTTCTTAATCCTCTAGGTGTTCCAAGTCGTATGAATATTGGACAGATTTTAGAAATGCACTTAGGTCTTGTAGGAAAGCGTCTTGGTAATCAAATTGCAGATATTTTCGAAGAGAAAAAAGGTGATTGGATTAAAGAGCTTCGTGAAACTATGATAAGAATTGCAGATGTTGCTAAACTTATGGATGCAAAAAAGTTTGTTGATGGCTTAAACGATGAAGAGTTATTAGGTTATGCAAGAGACTGGAGTAAAGGCGTTAAGTTTGCTGCTCCTGTATTTGAAGGAACTAACCAAGAAGAGTTTGATAAGCTATTTAAACTAGCTAAGATAGATATGGATGGAAAGTGCGAACTTTATGATGGTAAAACTGGTGAAAAGATGAAAGAGCGTGTAAATGTAGGTTACATGTATATGCTTAAACTTCACCACTTAGTTGATGAAAAAGTTCATGCAAGAAGTACAGGACCATACTCACTAGTAACTCAACAACCAGTTGGTGGTAAAGCACTATTTGGTGGACAGAGATTTGGTGAGATGGAGGTATGGGCACTTGAAGCATATGGTGCTGCTCATACACTAAGAGAGATGTTAACAGTAAAATCTGATGATGTAGAGGGAAGAATATCTGCATATAAGGCACTTACAAGAGGTGAAAATATCCCATCAACGGGTATCCCTGAAACATTTTTTGTACTAACAAACGAGTTGAAGTCATTGGCTTTAGATGTTGAGATTTATGACGAGGTGGAAGAAAATGAAGAATCTAGTACCGATTGAAATTCACGAAGAGAATAGACCAAGAGACTTTAAAGCGTTTCAATTAAGACTAGCAAGTCCTGAAAAAATTCGTTCTTGGAGTTATGGTGAAGTTAAAAAACCAGAGACAATAAACTACCGTACACTCAAACCTGAGCGAGACGGTCTTTTTTGTGCAAAGATATTTGGACCAGTTAGAGAGTATGAATGTCTTTGTGGTAAGTATAAAAAGATGCGTTATAAAGGTGTTAAGTGTGAGAAGTGTGGTGTTGAAGTAACTAGCACAAAAGTCCGCCGTTCTCGTATGGGACACATAGAGCTTGTTGCTCCTGTTGCACATATTTGGTATGTTAATTCACTGCCAAGTAGAATAGGAACACTTCTAGGCATTAAGATGAAAGATCTTGAGCGTGTACTTTACTATGAAGCGTATATTGTAAAAGCTTCAGGCGATGCTTTTTATGATGCAGAAAATACAAAAAAAGTAGAGAAGTATGATGTTCTAAATGAAGAACAGTATCAATCACTATTTCAAAGATTTGAACATACAGGCTTTGAAGCAGATATGGGTGGAACAGTAGTTCAAGAGCTTTTAGCTGGACTTGATCTTATTGATATCTTAGCAACATTGAAAGAGGAGATAGGTAATACTAACTCAGAAGCAAAGAAAAAAACTATAGTTAAAAGACTAAAAGTAGTAGAATCATTTCTAAATAGTGGCAATCGTCCTGAGTGGATGATGATAACTATGCTTCCTGTACTTCCACCAGATCTTAGACCACTTGTTAGTCTAGATGGCGGAAAATTTGCTGTAAGTGATGTAAATGACTTATATAGAAGGGTAATCAACAGAAACTCAAGATTAAAAAGACTTATGGAGCTTGATGCTCCTCAGATTATTATTCGTAATGAGATGAGAATGCTACAAGAAGCGGTAGATGCACTTTTTGATAATGGTCGTAGAGCAAACGCTGTAAAGGGTGCAAACAAGCGTCCTTTAAAATCTTTAAGTGAAATTATCAAGGGTAAACAGGGTCGTTTTCGTCAAAATCTTCTTGGTAAGCGTGTTGACTTTAGTGGTCGTTCTGTTATTGTTGTTGGACCAAATCTTAAGATGGACCAGTGTGGTCTTCCAAAGATTATGGCACTTGAACTCTTTAAGCCACACCTACTTGCTCGTCTTGAAGAGAAGGGGTATGCAACAACAATAAAACAGGCAAAGAAGCTTATTGATGAGAAAACAAATGAGGTTTGGGAGTGTTTAGCTGAAGTGGTTAAAAACCACCCAATTATGCTAAACCGTGCACCTACACTTCATAAGCTTTCTATTCAAGCTTTTCATCCTGTTCTTATTGATGGAAAAGCAATTCGCCTACATCCTTTGGTATGTTCTGCATTTAACGCCGACTTTGATGGTGATCAAATGGCCGTGCATGTTCCATTAAGTCACGAGGCAATTGCTGAGTGTAAAGTTCTTATGTTGAGTTCTATGAATATTCTTCTTCCTGCAAGTGGTAAGGCTATTACGGTTCCAACACAAGATATGGTACTTGGTCTTTACTATCTTTCACTTGAAAAAGTAGAAGCAAAAGGTTCTAATAAAATTTTTGCCAATGTAGATGAAGTTGTCATTGCTATGGATGCGGGGTACCTTGATGCTCATGCTAAAATTAAGACTCTTATTGATGGTAGAACTATGTTTACTACCGCAGGAAGATTGATACTAAAATCTATACTACCTGATTTTGTTCCTGAAGAGCTATGGAACATAGTTATGAAAAAGAAAAATATCGGGACTTTAGTTGATTATGTCTTTAAAATAGGCGGACTCTCTGTTACTGCTGAATTTTTGGACAACTTAAAGGACTTAGGTTTCAAGTATGCAACAAGTGCTGGTATCTCTGTATCTATTGATGATATTAGAGTTCCAGATACAAAAGTAGCAAAGATTGCAGAAGCAAAGAAAAAAGTTGCTGATATACAAAAGCAGTATAATTCAGGTTTATTGACAGACCAAGAGAGATACAATAAGATTATTGATATTTGGACAGATACTAACAACGATGTTGCATCAGAGATGATGAAGTTAACTGAGACGGATAAAAATGGTTTTAACTCAATCTATATGATGGCAGATTCTGGAGCTAGAGGTAGTGCTGCTCAGATTCGTCAGCTTGCTGGTATGCGTGGTCTTATGGCTAAGCCAGATGGCTCTATTATTGAGACACCGATTATCTCTAACTTCCGTGAAGGTCTAAATGTACTAGAGTATTTTATCTCTACTCACGGTGCTAGAAAAGGTCTTGCCGATACAGCACTTAAGACAGCAAATGCTGGTTACTTAACAAGAAAACTAATAGATGTTGCTCAAAATGTAAAAGTTACCATGGATGATTGTGGAACTCATGAGGGTGTTGAGATTAGTGAGATTGTTCATAGTGGTGATTTGATTGAATCACTTGATGAGAGAGCACATGGTAGAGTTTTGGCAGAAGATGTTATAGACGCAATCACAAATGAGGTTCTTTTTACTGAAGGTACTTTAATAAATGAAGAAAAAGCATTAGCACTTAAAGAGGCTGAGATTAAATCAGTAACTATTAGAACACCTATTACATGTAAAGCTAAAAAAGGTGTATGTGCTAAGTGTTATGGTATCAACCTTGGTGAAGGTAAACTTGTTCGTCCAGGTGAGGCAGTAGGTATTATATCTGCTCAATCAATTGGTGAGCCAGGAACTCAGTTGACTCTAAGAACATTCCACATTGGTGGAACGGCTTCAACAGAGGCACAAGATAGACAAGTCATAGCTCAAAAAGAGGGTTTTATTAGATACTACAATGTTAAAACATACCAAACAAAAGATGGTAAATCAATTGTAGCAAACCGTAGAAATGCAGCTGTTTTACTAGTTGAGCCAAAGATAAAGACACCGTTCGATGGGGTTATAGATATTGATCATGCTCATGAAGAGACTATCATAACTATAACAGGTAAAAACGATAGTATAAAGTATAGCTTTAGAAAAGGTAACCTTGCTAAGCCAAATGAGCTTGCAGGTGTTAGCGGTAAAGTTGAAGGTAAATTTTATATACCTTATAAAAGCGGAGATAAAGTAGAAGTTAACGAGAGTATAGTTGAGGTTATTAAAGATAGTTGGAATGTTCCAAACCGTATACCATATGCTAGTGAACTTAGAGCTAAAAACGGAGATCCAATTGTACAAAAAATCAATTCTGGTGCATCTGGAACTGTGAAGTACTATAAACTTACTGGTGATTACCTTGATAGATATAAAGATGTTGAAAAAGGTCATGTTGTAGATGAAAAAGGTCTATTTGCTGTTATTGCTGATTCATCTAACAGAGAGGCAATTCGTCATTATATACCAAGAACATCTATAATTGAAATTGATGATAATAGTAGTGTTGAGATTTCTAGTGTAATCTCAAAACCAGGTTCAATCGAAAAGACAGTCATAGCTGAATGGGATCCTTATTCAACTCCTGTTATTGCAGAAGTTGGTGGTACTGTATCGTTTGAAGATATTGAACCAGGCTATACAGCATCTGAACAGTTTGATGATATTACAGGTGAGAGTAAACTTGTTGTAAATGAGTATTTACCAAGTGGAACTAAACCTACAATTGTTATTGCTACAGATAATGGTGAAATTATTAGATATAATTTAGAGCCAAAAACTGCAGTCTTTGTAAAAGACGGACAGAGTATTTCTATAGCAGATATTATTGGTCGTACACCAAAGGCAGCAACAAGATCAAGCGATATTACAGGTGGTCTTCCAAGAGTAAGTGAGCTATTTGAGGCTAGACGCCCTAAAAATGCAACAGTTATAGCTGAAATTGATGGAACAATTAGATTTGGTAAACCACTAAGAAGTAAAGAAAGAATTATAATAGATGCTGAAGATGGTACGAGCGCAGAGTATCTTGTGAATAAAAACATACCAATTCATGTAAATACTGGTGAATTTGTTCATGCAGGTGAGCATCTTACAGAGGGTATAGTCTCAAGCCACGATATCTTAAGAATTATGGGTGAAAAAGAGCTTCATCGCTACATAATTAGTGAGATTCAGCAAGTATATCGTTCTCAAGGTGTTGCTATTAGTGATAAGCATATTGAGGTTATTGTATCTCAAATGTTAAGACAAGTTAAGATTGTAGATAGTGGAAATACCAAGTTTATAGTAGGCGATTTGATTAGTCGTCGTAGATTTAGAGAAGAGAATGAAAAAGTAATGAAGATGGGTGGAGAACCTGCAATTGCAGAGCCAACACTTCTTGGAGTTACTCGTGCGGCTATTGGAAGTGATAGTATTATTTCAGCTGCATCATTCCAAGAGACTACTAAAGTTCTGACTGAAGCTAGTATTGCAGGAAAGATGGATATGCTTGAAGATCTTAAAGAAAATGTTATTTTGGGTCGTATGATTCCTGTTGGAACTGGACTTTATCAGAAAAAAGAGATGAAATTGAGACTTGAAAACAATGAGTTAAGCTAAGGGTACCCCCTTAGCTTAATTTGATTTTAAGCAAAATTTAAGTAAAATACCGGTTCTTTTAAAACTATCTTTTTAAGGTAGCTTTTAGAGAGTCGGTATTTTAGGTTTACATGTAGAGCTTTACATGTAGAGGAACTAAGCCTAGTTTAGGCTTTTAGATAAAATGAATTAAAGGAAAAATCGTGCCAACTATCAACCAATTGGTAAGAAAAAACAGAAAAAAGGTGATCAAAAAGTCAAAATCACCAGCACTTGATAAGTGTCCTCAAAGAAGAGGTGTTTGTACTAGAGTTTATACTACAACTCCAAAAAAACCTAACTCAGCTTTAAGAAAAGTTGCAAAAGTTAGATTGACTAGTGGATTTGAAGTAATCAGTTATATCGGTGGTGAAGGTCACAACTTACAAGAGCACTCAATTGTTCTAGTTCGTGGTGGTAGAATCAAAGATTTACCTGGTGTTAAGTATCACATTGTTCGTGGTGCACTTGATACTGCTGGTGTTGCAGGAAGAACAGTTGCAAGAAGTAAATACGGTACTAAGAGACCTAAATAGTAATTGCTAAAACAGGTGCTACCCTTGTTTTGGTAGTATTTGAGTAAAATTTAAAAATTTGAAGGATTTTTATAAATGAGAAGAAGAAAAGCCCCGGTAAGAGAAGTATTAGCTGATCCTATCTATAACAACAAAATCGTAACAAAGTTTATAAACTATCTTATGTTAGATGGTAAAAAAAGTACTGCTGCAAAAGTATTTTATGGTGCAATTGAATTAGCAGAACAAAGAAGTGATGATGACAGAAAAGGAATCGAACTTTTTATAGCTGCAATTGACAATGTAAAGCCAGTAATGGAAGTAAAAAGCAGAAGAGTAGGTGGAGCAACTTATCAAGTGCCTATCGAAGTAAGACCAGTAAGACAACAAGCACTTGCTTTGCGTTGGTTAGTATCATTTGCTAGAAAAAGAAGCGAGAGAACTATGGTTGAAAGACTAGCTAATGAGCTACTAGATGCTGCAAACAGCAGAGGTGCTACATTTAAGAAGAAAGAAGACACATATAAAATGGCCGAAGCTAATAAAGCTTTTGCTCACTACCGCTGGTAATAAGGAAATATTATGGCTAGAAGTAACCCTATAAACAAAGTTAGAAATATCGGTATTGCTGCTCATATTGATGCAGGAAAAACAACTACAACAGAGAGAATTTTATTCTATACTGGTATTTCACATAAGATTGGTGAAGTTCATGATGGTGCTGCAACTATGGATTGGATGGAGCAAGAGAAAGAGAGAGGTATCACTATTACTTCTGCTGCTACTACATGTGAGTGGAAAGGTCATCAGATAAATATCATTGACACACCAGGTCACGTTGACTTTACTATTGAAGTTGAGCGTTCTATGCGTGTTCTTGATGGTGCTGTCGCAGTTTTCTGTGCTGTTGGTGGAGTTCAGCCTCAAAGTGAAACAGTTTGGAGACAAGCGACAAGATATGAAGTACCTAGAATGGTTTTTGTTAACAAGATGGACAGAACTGGTGCAGATTTTTATGAAGTAGAAAAACAGATTATTAGTAGACTAAAATCAGTTCCTGTTCCGATTCAGATTCCTATTGGAGCTGAAGAGAACTTTAAAGGTGTTGTTGATCTTGTAAAGATGAAAGCACTAGTTTGGGAAGATGAAGCTGCTATGGGTTCTAACTATGAAGAGCAAGAGATACCTGCAGATTTAGTTGAAACAGCTAATAAGTATAGAGAACATATGGTAGAGATGGTAGCTGAAACAGATGATGCTCTTATGGAAAAGTTCTTAGATGGTGAAGAGCTTACCAATGACGAGATTACTGCTGGTATTAAAGCTGGTTGTAATGCTATGACTTTTATTCCTATGCTTTGTGGAACTGCATTTAAAAACAAAGGTGTTCAGCCTCTGCTTGATGCTGTTGTTGATTATATGCCTGCTCCAACTGAGGTTGCTGCTATCAAGGGTGAGTATGAAGATGGAACAGAGACTTCTGTAGAATCAACAGATGATGGTGAGTTTGCTGCACTAGCATTTAAAATTATGACAGATCCATTTGTTGGACAGCTTGCATTTGTTAGAGTTTACCGTGGTACACTTGATAGTGGAAGTTATACATATAACACATCAAAAGGTAAAAAAGAGAGAGTTGGTCGTCTTTTAAAAATGCATGCAAATAAAAGAGAAGAGATAAAAACACTTTATGCTGGTGAAATTGGTGCTGTTGTTGGTCTTAAAGATACACTTACAGGTGATACACTTGCGGGTGAAAAAGATCAAGTGATATTAGAAAGAATGGACTTTCCAGATCCAGTTATCTCTGTTGCAGTTGAGCCAAAAACTAAAGCTGATCAAGAGAAAATGGGTGTTGCTTTACAAAAACTTGCTCAAGAAGACCCATCTTTTAGAGTTGAGACTGATGATGAGAGTGGACAGACAATTATCTCTGGTATGGGCGAGCTTCACCTTGAAATTCTAGTTGATAGAATGCTTAGAGAGTTTAAGGTAGATGCTGAAGTTGGACAACCACAAGTTAGCTACCGTGAAACAATTAAGAAGAGTGTTGAGCAAGAGTACAAGTATGCTAAGCAATCAGGTGGTCGTGGTCAATATGGTCATGTTTACCTTAGACTTGAGCCTCTTGAGCCTGGAACTGGCTTTGAATTTGAAAATGCAATCAAGGGTGGATCAGTTCCAAGAGAATTTATACCTGCTGTTGAAAAGGGTTGTAAAGAGGCTATGGCTGGTGGTGTTCTTGCAGGATATCCAGTTGAAGATGTTAAAGTAACTCTATATGATGGAAGTTATCATGATGTTGATTCATCTGAGATGGCATTTAAACTTGCAGCTTCTATGGGTTTCAAAGCTGGAGCTAGAGCAGCTGATGCAGTTATACTTGAGCCTATGATGAAGGTAGAAGTAGAGACTCCTGAAGACTTTATGGGTGATGTTATTGGTGACCTTAACAGAAGAAGAGGACAAATCAGTTCAATGGAAGAGAGAAGTGGTAATAAGATTGTTAATGCTTTCTGTCCTCTTTCAGAGATGTTTGGTTACTCAACTGATCTTAGAAGTGCTACTCAAGGTCGTGCTTCTTATTCTATGGAATTTGATCACTATGAAGAAGTTCCTAAAAATGTTGCAGAAGAGATTATAAAAAAGAGAAACGGATAGAATAATCCCTATTTAATTTTTAGCCAAGTGTGCATATGCATACTTGGCTTTTTTTTACTCCAATTTTTGTCCTCATAGCTCAGCTGGATAGAGCACTTGATTCCTAATCAAGAGGCCATGCGTTCGAATCGCATTGAGGACACCACTATTTAAATTTTACATAATTTCTGCTATATACCCATCCTAAATCATACGATCTAATTTAGCTTATTACATAATTCAGGTTTAATTTCTTATTAAGAGTTTATTTAACAGCTACTTTAAAGTTTGATAGGGGTAAAATTATACAATTTTCTTATGTAAGGTTTTCAACTTATGGCAACAATAACCGTTGACGATGTAGAGATAAAAGTTAAAGATGATGCTTTATTGATAGAGGAACTCTTGGCAAATGGTATAGAAATACCACATTTTTGTTACCATCCAGCTCTAGGTAAAGATGGAAATTGTAGAATGTGTATGGTTGAAATCGAAGGAAAGAAGCGCCCACAAATAGCTTGTGATACACCTATTAAGGATGGTATGGTTATTCGTACCAAAAGTGATAGTATACAAAGAGTTAAACGGCAAATTCTCGAGATGGAACTTATTAATCACCCAATCGACTGTCCAGTTTGTGATCAAGCAGGTGAATGCTCTTTGCAAAACTACTATATGGATGTTGGCCTTTATGAGAGTAGGCTAAGTACTACAAAAACTAGAGGACAGAAGCATGTTGATATTGGTGCAAATGTTGTACTAGATCAAGAGCGTTGTGTTTTGTGTACTAGATGTGTAAGATTTACAAAAGATATAACTAAAACAAAAGAGTTAGGAGTTTTAAATAGAACTGATCACTCTGTTATAACTACTTTTCCTGGTAAACCTCTTTCAAATCCATATGCTATGAATGTTGTTGATTTATGTCCGGTCGGAGCACTTACAAGCAGTGATTTTCGTTTTCATAAAAGAGTTTGGTTTTTAAAACCAGATGAAGGCATATGTAATGGTTGCTCAAAAGGTTGTTCAATATATGTTGATCACCATAAAGCAAAGTATGAGGATGATACAATTTTTAGATACAGACCTAGATACAATGATAGAGTAAATGGCTACTTTATTTGTGACGATGGTAGACTTAGCTATAAAATAGAAAATAAAAACAGAGATTCATATGCACAGATACGAGGTAACGAGAGTGAGCATGAGTATGCAACAGGAAAGTTAGTTAGACTTTTAAAAAGGCACCATGGAAAGGCACTATTTCTGCTCTCACCATCACTATCTTTAGAAGAGATGGTAGAGGTAAAGAGACTCGCTAAATATTATGATGCAAAAATAAGTGGATATGATATTAATGAGCATGATCCAAAGTTTGGCGACGATTACTTAAAGTGTAGTGACCTTTCAACCAATAGAAGAGGATTTAATCTTTTAGATATTGATGATAAAGAAGCCAATCTAGTTGAGTATGCTAGTGGTTCAGAAATGCTAATTCTTATAGGTAGAGATGATGCTAGCGGATTTGATAAGTACAAAAATATTAGTGTTAAAGTATCTATAAATGCATCTATGCCTAAAAGTGCTGAGATATATGACCTATTTCTTCCGATGAAAACACATATGAGTAGGGAAGGCTCATTTATAAATATAGATGGTTATTTACAATTTCATAAAACTCATGTGGAATATGGTACACAAACACAAAGTCTTTGTGATATAGTAACAACTGTTTTAGAAGAGCAAAGCTCTACATGTAGAGATATTTGGGATAAAAGTTTAACAAGTATTATAAAGAATATTGATTTAGAAGATATAAAAAAAGAGTCTATAAAAATGAGTAGCTTATGAATTCTACACTTGTTAGTATTGTTATATTTAATATAGTTATGGCATTAATAGTTTCATTGGTTTTTGTGCCAGTTTTAGTTTGGATGGAAAGACGAGTTGCAGGATTTATGCAAGATAGACTTGGGCCAAATAGGTGTAATATTGCCGGGGTGAGACTTGGTGGATTAGTACAATCATTTGCAGATATGTTAAAGCTTGTTTTTAAAGAGGACTATAGGGCAGGTGCAGTTAAAGAAAAAATGCTTTTTACTCTCTCCCCTGTTATTGTTTTTGCAACTGCATACCTATCTTTTATGGCAATACCATTTGCTGATGACTTAGTCATCGATGATAAAAGCTATATAATGCAGGCGCTACCAATGGAGTTTGGAATGCTATGGATTTTAGCATTTGCAGGACTTGGTATATATGGACTTATGCTAGGTGGTTGGGCTAGTAACAATAAATATAGCCTTCTTGGAGGAATTAGAGCAGCAGCTCAAGTAGTAAGTTATGAAGCGGTTATGGGACTCTCTATAGTCTCTATGCTAATAGTCTATGGCTCAATTCATATGGGTGACATGGTTAGATTTCAAGGTAACTTAGTTTGGGGTTTTATTCCTGCTTGGGGTATTATAGTACAACCAGTTGCTGCGATTTTATTTATCATAACAGCATTTGCAGAGACTAATCGAGCTCCATTTGATATTGCAGAGGGAGAGAGTGAAATTGTTGGTGGATTTCACACAGAATATAGTGCAATGAGATTTGGGCTTTTCTTTGTTGGTGAGTATATTGCCATGGGTGTAGCAAGTGCCTTGATTGTAACTCTTTTTTTAGGTGGTTACCAAATACCTTGGCTCAATACTGAGGTGTTAAAAAATAATATAACGACTATTTTTGCTGTGCTAATTGTTACTATCCCTATTTTGAGTTATATGTTTGCAGGTTGGATAAAGAAAAATAATGTCTGGCTAGATAAAAATGATGCAAGAAATAGAGAGACAAAATGGCTTATTACAGGAATTGTTATTATAAATATAATTATTATTTTGTTTTTAGGGATATTTTTACTATTTGGTATAGGTGAGAATGGGGTAAATATCTCAGTTGCGGCCCTACAAGTCATGACTTTTGTGGTTAAACTTCTAATGATGAACTTCTTTTTTATATGGGTTAGATGGACTCTAGCAAGATTTAGATATGACCAATTGCAAAACTTGGCATGGAAAGTACTATTGCCAATTGCTATTGCCAATGTCTTTATAACTGGCACATTTGTCGTTATGTTGGGAGTTTAGATATGGGAGTTAAAATTGTTCCAAGACATGGAGATAGTTTAAAAGAGAAATTATACCTTCTGGCTATTGTCGGAGGCTTAAAAGTAACATTTTCACACTTTATGAAGAATTTAAAAGATACTTCAAATATAGAGACAATTTGCTACCCAGAGGAGCAACCAAAAGATATTACAAGCAGGTACAGAGGTGTTCATAGACTTACTAAAAGAGAAGATGATAGCGTACGATGTGTAGCATGTTTTATGTGTGCTACTGCTTGTCCAGCTGAGTGTATTTTTATTGAGGCAGTAGAAAGAGAAGATGGAGTGGATGAAAAGATGCCTTCAAAATTTAGCATTGATTTACTCGAATGTGTGTTTTGTGGTGGATGTGTTGAAGCATGTCCTTGCGATGCAATACGCATGGATACAGGTATATTTAGCTTTGTAAAGAAAAATAGAGAGGACTTTGTTTTGGATAGAGATACACTACTTTCTCATAAACCTATGAAAGGCAGCAATTAATGGTAGACATAATATTTCTAGGCTTAGCCATTTTCGCTATTGGAGGTGGATTTGGTATGATATTGTTTTCTCAACCGATGCATTCTGCCATTAGTCTTATTGTGACGCTTATTTCACTTGGTGGTATTTTTGCACTCTTGAGTGCACCATTTTTATTTATGGTACAAATAATACTATATGCCGGAGCAATTATAACACTGCTTCTATTTATAATTATGTTTTTAAACATAAGAGATGATGAATTACCAGATGAGCCAAATAAAAATATTACAATTATTATTGGCGCTATTTTGCTAATACCATTTAATATACTGATTTTAAAAGCTTTCAACACTTTTCCTGAAAAATCTATGAATATATTAGGAAAAGATTTTGGCTCTATACACAGTTTTGGTATGGAGCTATTTAACAAGTGGCTAGTTCCATTTGAGTTGATATCTATGCTACTCTTAGCATCATTGGTTGGTGCAGTTGTATATGCAAGAAAGGATAAAAATAGAGATGGCTGATTTACTTTTATCATATATCGCACTTGCTATGATACTTTTTTCCATAGGTTTTCTTGGTATTATTTCTCGCAAAAATATTTTTATAGTATATATGTCAATTGAGCTTATGTTAAATGCTGTAAACCTCATATTTGTAGCACTTGGAAGATACAATGAATCTATGGAACCACAAGTTATGGCAATGATAATCATAGCAATTGCAGCCGCTGAAGCTGCTGTTTTTCTCTCACTAATAGTTGTTCTATATAGAAATAAAAAATCATTGAATTCTGATATTTTTAATGTACTAAAACAGAAGGATACAGCAAATGGATAACTTCTTATTAGCGTGGATTGTTTTGGTTCCACTTCTAAGTTCATTAATATTAGGAACTATGTACCTTTACTCAATAAAAGTAACTAAAATTCCAAATATTGTTTTTTCTATGTTTGCACTTACTGCACCATTTATTAGTTTTGTATTAGGAGTATCATTTTTCTTTAGATTATTAGAAAACAGTGATGTGATTATATATAGAGCTTATAAGTGGCTAAGTGTTGATGGCTATGACATAGACATGGGCTTTATGGCTGATCAACTCTCCATATTTATGGTTCTTTTTATCACTTTTGTAGGTGGATTAATACACATATATGCATCAGGCTATATGAAAGATGATGATGGATATGGAAAGTTTTTCTTCTATTTCAATCTTTTTTTAGCATCAATGTTACTTTTGGTTTTAGCAAATAGTCCAATTATTATGTTTATCGGTTGGGAAGGTGTTGGAGTTTGTTCATATCTTTTGATTAGCTACTACTATCAAGATAGTGAAAATGTAAAAGCAGGAAATAAAGCATTTATTGCAAATCGTGTTGGTGATTTGGGTTTTATTATTGCTATGATTACAATGTTTTATTATGCAGGAAGCAATGGTTTTGATTATATCAATTTAGAACTGGGTATGGCAAATGTACCTGTAGAAGTTTTAAGTTTTATTGGGTTGGCTCTGCTTATTGGTGCAATTGGAAAATCAGCACAAATTCCACTTTTTGTTTGGTTGCCAGATGCTATGGCTGGACCAACTCCTGTTTCAGCTCTAATTCATGCTGCAACAATGGTAACTGCTGGCGTTTATATGGTAGCAAGGTTTCATTTCCTTTACGATATGATTCCCAATGTAGGTCTTTTTATAGCCTATATTGGAGCATTTTCAGCTCTTTTTGCTGCTATTATTGCAACAAAACAGACTGATATTAAAAAAATACTCGCATACTCTACAATGAGTCAGCTTGGTTATATGTTTATAGCTGTTGGACTTGGTGGTTACAGTGCAGGAATATTTCATGTATTTACACATGCATTTTTTAAAGCACTGCTTTTTATGGGAGCAGGCGCAGTAATAGTAGCACTTCATCATGAACAAAATATATTTAAAATGGGTGGTATGAGAAGAAAAACTCCATTAGTCTATTTTACAATGCTAATAGCAACACTTGCAATAGCAGGAATTCCACCATTTGCAGGTTTCTTTAGTAAAGATGAGATTTTATTAACAGCATTTGGCTCAGGTGAATATTTTATTTGGATTATTGGAGTTATTACGGCAGTTTTGACAGCATATTATATGTTTAGACTTCTGTTTGTTGTTTTTCATGGCTCAAACTACAAGGAGAATAGAGAGCTGCACTCTCTTTCAAAAAATATGACAATGCCATTAGTGATATTGGCGATAGGGTCAATACTGGCAGGATTTATTGGTGTTCCTTTGTTATTGGGAGGTCAAAATTATATTGGGATATGGCTTGAGATTTTGAATAGTAAGGCTCTACATGTAGAGCACTCTATAGAATTATATCTTATGGGACTGAATATTTTAGCCGCAGTTATTGGATTATTAATTGCATATAAAAAATTCTTTAATTACGATATGAGTAAAGTACCTGAATATACAGGTCTGATTTGGAATAAGTTTTATATAGATGAGATATATGACAGAATATTTGTAGATAAATTAAAAAAATTAAGTATATTTATATCTTATAAATTAGATATAAATTTTATTGATAAAATTGTAATGGGAATATCCAATGGCTTTATAAGAAGTGGTAATGTAGTTGCAAGATTACAAAGTGCAAACACAAGAATGTATGCGTTTTCAATGCTTATGGGTATAAGTGTTATATCTACATATTTAATTATAGTGATGAGGTAGATTATGGATTTTGGAATACTTTCAATTATTATATTTTTACCAATGTTTGTTGCATTTACAACTCTTATACTGCCATTTGGTGCAAAGGGTACAAGAAATGCCGCTTTTTTAACATCTATTGTTATTTTTGCTTTAGTTAGTAGTGTATATTATAACTTTGAGTTAACCGGTTTTTTACAGTTTCGTGAGCACTATACATGGATATCAAGTTATGGAATTAATTATAGTCTAGGTATTGATGGCTTTTCTTTGATAATACTTATGTTAATTGCAACTCTAATACCTAGTGCATATCTTTGGTTATGGGAGGGAAGAACAAAAGGGTATTGGATAAGTATGCTACTTATTCAAACTGGTATTACTGGAACTCTTTTCTCTCAAGATTTGATCTTATTTTATTTCTTTTGGGAAGCAATGCTACTTCCTGTTTTTATGATTATTGGTATGTTTGGAACAGGCAATAGAGTCTTTTCAACAATAAAAGTTACAGTATTTACGATTATGGGTTCACTATTTATGTTGATTTCAATTCTTTACTTAGGAGTCTCTTTCTTTAATGAGTACGGATTTTGGAGTTTTTCACTAAATGATATTGTTCAAATAAATAATTTAACAAGAACAGAGGAGATATGGCTATTTTTTGGTTTTATGATAGCATTTGCAATCAAAATTCCCCTTTTCCCTTTTCATACTTGGTTACTTCAAACTTACTCTAATTCGCCAACGGGTGGAGTTTTTTTACTTTCATCTATTATGGCTAAACTTGGAGTTTACGGGATAGTTAGATTTGTAATGCCAATTTTTCCAGAGTTATACAAAGAGTTTGCTCCTATTTTCGTTTGGATTGGAATATTTGGTCTCATATACTTTGGAATTGCAGCAATGATGCAAGTAAATATAAAAAAGATGTTTGCATACTCTTCAGCTTCTCACTTAGGTTTTATTGTAACGGGCATTTTTTCACTAAATGTTTTTGGTATGACAGGAGCTGCTTTTTTGATTATTGCTCATGCTATGGCGACAGGTGGACTTTTTTTACTTGTAGGTAAAATGGAATACGATTTAGGTATAAAAGCCATTCCTGCACTTGGAGGTATAGCAAAAAAAGCACCTATTTTTACAGTTTTTTTTGGAATTATGCTTCTTTGTATAGTGGGCCTTCCTGGTACAAACGGCTTTGTTAGTGAATTTTTAATTATTCTGGGAGCATTTGGTTTTTCTCCAACTGCCGGAATAGTTTCTGCATTTACAGTACTTATTGCAGCTAGTTTTATGCTTTGGATGTTTCAAAGAGCTATTCTTTCAGATAGTGGTAATGATGTATCAAAAATGACAGATTTGAATAAAAAAGAGATATTAGGAATGTTGCCTTTAGCTTTTCTTATAATAGCAATGGGAATATATCCAGATTGGTTCTTCTATAAGATAGAACCAACTATACAGCACTATTTGCTAGATATTTTACAAATAAGGAACTAGATGATAGATTTTATATATGTATTGCCTCTATTTTTTGTAGGATTAGGTGCTATATCACTTATGATAGTTAGTACATTTAAAAGTGTTACTATAAGAAAAGGCTCAATAACTACATTGGTGTTTCTTTCAATGGCGTTTATTTCAAACTTGTATAATCTAAATACTGGGGATGAAGTGTATTCACACTATCCGTTTATAGATATCTTCAATAAGATGATTATTGTTGATACATATGCAAGCTATTTTAGTACTATTTTAATACTTGGTGCTATACTAACTATACTTATAGGAATACACTATTTTGAAAAACATAAAGAGTTTACTGTTGAGTTTTTTTCTCTTTTTCTCTTTTCAGTTTTTGGAATGATGCTTTTAGTTCATGCAAACGAACTAATAAGTGCATTTGTTGCACTTGAAATTGCATCTATATCACTCTATGTTATGATTGGTTTTGAAAAAGTAATTTCAAAGCGGATTGAAGCAAGCTATAGATACTTGGTACTGGGTTCACTCGCTGGTGTATTCTTTCTTTTAGGAACATCATTTGTCTATGGTGCAACAGGAACAACAACAATTGGAACAATTGGCGATATGTCACTTAATACATTCGCAACAAATATGAACCTACTTATCATAGGTGGAACTATGATTTTGATTACATTTTTATTTAAAATTGCAGCATTTCCTTTTCAAAATTGGGCAATAGATGTTTATAGTGGAGCACCTCTGCCTGTAACTGCCTATATGGCAGCTACATTTAAAGCAGCTATTTTTGGTTTTGTTCTTAGACTGTTTATAGTAGATTTTGATCTTATTCGTGATTTTTGGGATGATGCACTTGTGTATGTAATTATCCTTACTCTTGCATATGGTAGTTTTTTAGCTATTATTCAAAAATCTTTAAAAAGAATGCTTGTAGCATCAAGTATTGTTCATACAGGTTATCTTTTAATTGCATTTACATCTATAAGTGCACTCGGTGAGAGTGGAGCAAGCTCAATTATATTCTATCTTGTAGCTTACTTTTTATCTGCAGTAGGAGCTTTTGGTTTGATTGCATATATTTCATCTGATGATCATCTTAGAATTACATATGATGATTTTAGAGGCTTTGCTAAAATAAGACCATATATGGCTGCAATGCTTAGTATATTTATGCTTTCTTTAGCTGGTATTCCATCTACTATCGGGTTTATCGGAAAGTTCTATATTTTTACAGGTGCCATAGAAGCTGGAAATACCATATTAGCAGTAGTTGGAATTATTGCTACTTTTATATCGGTATATTACTATTTTAAACTTATTGCTATTATGTATTTTTACAGAAGTGCAGAGATGACAAATGTTCCTCCACTAAAAGGAGTTGCTCCTGTAGTGATTGCATTTATTGCACTTGCTATTATCTGGGGTGGTGTTGGAAATACGCTTGTTGCATATTTTCCTGGTGTTGATTTACTTATTGATATGGCTAAATTGTCGTATGAATCACTATTTGTTGGATAAGTTTTTTTAGATCGAACAGCAGGCAAATAGCTCTTTAAGGGCTATCTTGTCTTTTATCTCAAGATGATTTGTATCATAATATATAATTCCATCAGCTTGCAGTTTTTTTAAATTTCTTGAAAATGTTTCTGGTGCCATATTTAAAATTTCAGCAATTTTATATTTTTTTAATTTGGAAAAAAGTTCATGATTTTCAAATATTAAGGATGCAAGTTTCTGCATGGAAGTTTGCTGCATGTTAGTATTCATAAGCTGTTTTACTTTTGTGACAAGCTGCATAATAATTCCAATAGCCACATCAGGATTTCTTAAAAACTCTTTTTCAAATTCATTAAAAGATACAACAAGAACACTACAATTTGTCTCACACTCTGCTGTAACTTGGTGAGGCGTTCTTTGAAGTGTTGCTGCTTCACCTATAAGAGCTTGAGAGTAGTAATAACTCAATATATTTATATTGTCATTTTTATTATATCTATATATCTTAATTAGACCATCAATTAAAAAATATAAATTTTTAGGCTCATCCCCCTCATAAAACAGTATATTCCCCGACGCATATTTTTTGATTGTGCTTATGTTGCTTAGTCTATCTAGCTGCTTATCATTAAGCAGGCCAAATAGACATATCTCTTTTAATCTTTTTTGCATAGGCTATAAAACTCATCTTTAAATTTAGTTATATAACTATTTGCAATAAAAGCAACTGAGGGAGCAAAAACACAGATTGTTTTTCCATTTAGCATTTCACAAGCATCAAATATTGTATCATAATCTTTTTTAGTACCATTTCCACTTAGCAGTTTAGCTAATATCTTATCAACCCAGCCACAGCCCTCACGACAAGGGGTACATTGACCACAACTCTCATGATGGTAAAATTCAAAAAGATTCTTCATCGCTTCTGGCATAAAAGTATCTTCATCCATTATTATCATACCGCCAGTTCCCAAACTTGAGCCATGTTTTCTTAATGATTCATAGTCTAATGTGATATCTTCAATCTCTTCAGCCTTAAGAACATGGCAAGATGAACCACCTGGTATTAGTGCTTTTAGTTTTTTCCCACCCTTTACTCCACCACCAATTTTTTCTAAAACATCTTTCATTCTAGTTCCAAATGGTAGCTCATAAATGCCAGGATTTTCTATATGTCCACTCATGCCAAAAAGCATAGTTCCTGGACTCTGTTCGGTTCCATATGCACGGTAAGCTTCATAGCCATTGTTGATTATGTATGGAACACTAGCAATTGTTTCAACATTATTTACAACAGTTGGTCCTCCAAAAAACCACTCAGGCTCTTTTTGTTGAGGTTTTAATCTTGGGTGGCCTCGTTTACCCTCTAGTGATTCAAGAAGAGCACTTTTTTCACCACAGATATATGCACCAGCACCACGGTGAACAACTATATCAAGTTTGTAGTCGTACCCAGCAACTTTTTCACCAAGGTATCCTGCTTCATATGCTTCTTCAATGGCTTCATTAAGCCTTTTAGCCCAAAATACATACTCCCCTCGAATATATATGTATGCACTATTAGCTCCTATTGCATATGAAGAGTTAATTATACCTTCGATTAAAAGATGTGGGTCATACTCCATAATCTGTCTATCTTTAAAGGTCCCAGGTTCACTCTCATCTGCATTTACAACAAGGTAAGATGGTTTATCATGGTTTTTGGGCATCAACTTCCACTTCTCTCCTGTAGGTGCACCACCACCACCTTTACCTCTTAGCCCACTTTTAGTAACTTCGTTTGTAACTTCATCAGGACTCATAGCAAAAAGTTTTTTTAGTGAGCTATATCTGTCATGTTTAAGGGCAACACTTAGTTTATGAGAATTCTCTATATCAAAATTTTTACTTACTATCTTAACTATCATAGCTCATCCAATATCTTATCTATTTTTTCCACTGTTAAATCACCAACATAGTCATCATTTAAGCTCATAGCAGGTGCTTCTCCGCATGCTCCTAAACACTCAACTTCACTAAGTGTAAATTTCATGTCTTTTGTGGTCTCACCAAATTTTATACCAAGCCTATTTTGTAGGTGTGTTCTGATTTTTTCACTTCCACAGAGTTTGCATGAGAGTGTTTTACAGACTTGTATGTTGTATTTACCAACAGGCTTTAGATTAAACATAGTATAAAAAGATGCTATACTTTGTATATCCATAGCGGAAGTTCCAAGTTTATCTGCTATATAAATCATCGCATCTTCACTTATCCATCCCTCTTGATATTGAACCATCCAGAGCAAAGGAAGGGTTAGAGATGCCTTATTTGGGTATTTTTTTAGAAGCTCATTGTACTTCTCTTTGTTCTGTTTTGAAAATTTAAATTCACTCATCTATCTAACTCTCCAGCAATAATGTTAAGGCTTCCTAAACAAAGAACAGAATCAGCAAGCATGTGTCCCTTAAGCATTATTGGTAGTGCAGCCATTGCAGGAAAACATGGAGGACGAACTTTGACTTTATATGGTGTACCACTGCCATCACTAACAATAAAAAACCCAAGTTCTCCATTAGCCCCTTCAACTGCTCTATAATACTCTTTGGAGGGAACTTTTACACCATCAATTGTAAGTTTAAATTGATTCATAAGTCCCTCTATATTGCCATAGACATTCTCTTTTTTAGGAAGTGCAATAGCATGGTCATTGACTATAATATCGCCTTTTGGCAGTATTTTCATAGATTGGTTAATAATTCTAATACTCTGTCTTATCTCTTCAAATCTTACCATCATCCTATCATATACATCACCAACACTACCAACAGCAATATCAAAATCGAGTGCATCATAAAAATAGTAAGGGTCAGTTTTTCTTAGATCATATGCAACACCACTAGCTCTTAGGTTTGGTCCTGTAAAACCATAGTTTATTGCATCTTGGGCAGTTACAATACCTATGTTTTGTGTTCTATCATGAAAAATTCTATTGTGCTCAATGAGTCCAAGCGTGTCTGACATACCTTTTTCAATTGATGTTATACAGCCCTTTAAATCATCTTCAAAGCCATCATAAAAATCATGTGCCACTCCACCAATACGCATATATGAGTTGGTAAGTCTAGCACCTGTTAGTTTAGAAAGCAGATCATATACATCCTCCCTTGGGTTGTAAAGATACCAGTAGTTTGTAAGTGCACCCATATCAACAAGGTTTGCAGCTAAACATACCAAGTGATCAATAATGCGTGAAAGCTCACCTATAATAACTCGTATAAATTGTGCTCGCTCAGGAATGGTAACATCAAGCATACCCTCTACTGCGTGAGAAAAAGCGATATTGTTTAGTATAGCCGAGCAGTAATTTAGCCTGTCAGTATAAGGTATAATCTGGTTGTAGGTATGGTCTTCACATGACTTTTCAAATCCTCTATGAAGATACCCAATTTCACTTACGGCTGCAACTATAGTTTCTCCATCAAGTGCAACAAAGTTTCTAATCGTTCCGTGGCTAGCAGGGTGTGCAGGACCAAGGTTTAGAAACATTAAGTCATCGTGAGATTTAAATCCACTTTTTTCTAAAATTGGAATCATCTCATCCATAAGATCATCTGTTTTTGTACAGAGTTGACCTTTTGTTTTTGGGTAGTCTTTTCTTAGAGGGTGACCAACAAACTCTTTATGATTTAAAACTCTTTTAAGATTTGGATGATTTATAAATTTTATACCATACTGATCCCAAACTTCTCGCTCAGCCCAATCCGCTGAGACAAAAAGCTCTGTAATACTCTCTACATGTAGACCCTCTTCCTCATCTATAAATGCTTTAAGTGTAATCACATTTTTAAACTCTTTATCTCGAAGTATATACACAACTGCAAAACGAGAAGGGGTGGGTTTGTTAAATGTTGAGTAGTCAATAGCTGTAATATCAGCTAGAAAATGAAAACCATCTTTCTCTTTAAGGCACTTTATCATCGCCTTAACAAATGTCTGGTCAATCACATATATATTATTTTTATCTTTTTTAAAAAGACCTTTAAATTTTTCTTCAAAGCAGCTACACATCTAGCCGTCCTTTAAAATCTCTATTTACTCTATCTTTAATGATTGATTCTTCTTGCTTCTGTTTTTCTTGAATTTGTATGAGTGCATCAATAAGAGCTTCAGGTCGAGGAGGGCAACCAGCTACATATACATCAACAGGTATGATAGAATCTATGCCTTGAAGTGTTGTGTAGTTATCATAAAATCCTCCACTACAAGCACATGCACCCATACTAACAACCCATTTTGGTTCAGTCATTTGGTCATAAATTCGTTTAAGAATAGGAGCTTGTTTGTATGTAATAGTTCCAGCAACGATTAAGAGATCTGCCTGTCTTGGTGAAAATCTTACAACTTCTGCACCAAATCTTGAGATATCAAATTTACTTGAAGCTACACTCATAAACTCTATTGCACAACACGCTGTACCAAATATATATGGCCACATAGAGGACTCACGAGCCCAACTTATAGCACTATCTAGCTTTGTGGTAACAACACTATCTCCAAAAACTGCTTCTGCACCTATTGCCATTTGAGAGCCCCTATACGGTAAACATAAATAAGACCAGCAACGAGAAGACCCATAAAGGTAAACATCTCACCAAGTCCAAAAAAGCCAAGTTCTCGTACATTTACTGCCCATGGAAACATAAACATAATTTCTACATCAAAAAGTACAAAAATTATAGCAACTAAATAAAACTTAACGCTAAAACGGCTATCACAACTCCCAATTGGGTTTGTAATACCGCTTTCATATGAAAGATTCTTCTCTTTATTGCCTTTAGAGTTAGGTCCAAGCTTATTTGATAAAACAAAAAGCGTAGGAATAGTAACTACTAACACAAGTATAATAGAAGAAGCAAGAATTAATTCTAGTGACACCATTGACCTCACTAATAGATTTTTTATATAGTATCCAATCTAGCTTGAAACAAAAGTAAATATTTTAAGTACTTGTATAAAATAAACTTCTAAGAGAATTTTGAATATAATCTCATATAAAACCCAAATCCTTAA
Source organism: Sulfurospirillum sp. (assembly GCA_026987955.1). Lineage (GTDB taxonomy): Bacteria > Campylobacterota > Campylobacteria > Campylobacterales > Sulfurospirillaceae > Sulfurospirillum_A. Next base: position 5,286 of record JALSME010000013.1, on the reverse strand, counting down.
TAAAAAAAAGAGAGTTAAATGAAAAAAATATTTTTAATAGTTTTTGTTTCTATATCACTCTATGCTAGTATGGCTGTAGATATATATAGGCAAAGTGGACTTAATGCTGTCGAGAAGTATATTAAAGAGCAACTACAGTCAACAAGCTATTGGGATGAGAAGTTAAAGAGTAAAGATGTAAGTTATGGGTATTATGAAAATCTAGATTCCCTTCTTATTGCAGATAAGCAAGCAAAAAAATTGTCAGTGTATCGTATTAAAGACTCTTTAGAATTAATAGCAAAATATGAAGATGTAATAGTTGGTGCAGATGGAGATAAATTTAAGGAGGGAGATTTAAAGACTCCACTTGGTGTTTATCTACTAAAAAAACGATTTAAGCCTTCTGATCAGTTTTATGGTCCTCTAGCATTTGTTTTGTCATATCCAAATACATTTGACAAAGCACAAGGTAAAAACGGACATGGTATCTGGATACATGGATCACCGCTTGATGGAAGTGCTAGAGACCCTATGAGCAAGGGATGTATAGTCTTAGACAATGATACCATTGAGCTTCTAGATCAAAATTTAAACTACAAAAAAAGTATAATTTTAGTGAGTGAAGATGGAGTAAAAAAGGTTGAAAAATCTGAAATAAGCATCATCTTGTCGGAGCTCTTTAGATGGCAAAATGCTTGGCAAAAAAGTGATATAAAGAGTTATATTGATTTTTACGATGATAGTTTTATAAGATATGATGGAATGAAAAAGAGAAATTTTACTCGTATGAAAGAAATTATATTTGCTAGAAAGCAGAAAAAAGAGATTATATTTAAAAATATAAATATATCACCTTATCCAAATGTAGAGGGTAGAAGATTGTTTAAAGTGGCATTTTATGAGATTTATAAAAGCAAAAGATATAAATTCAAAGGTAATAAAGAGCTTCTTGTTGAACTAAAAGATGGCAGTATTAAAATTAAAATAGAGAGGTAATCATGGAAAAAGACGCAATGGCAAAAGAGCTTTCAAAGCTTATAGATATTAGAACAGATTTTTTGGATTTTTTGGATAAAAATATACCAAAAAAAACCAATGGAATTGAGTATGACTTTAGTGGCAATCCAACACTAGATGCAAAGGCAGTTTATGAACATTTTTTTAAACTAGACTATCAAGCTAGAAAACTAAGAGGCTTTTTAGTAGGGGCACTTGATCTTAAGGCAGAGTAGTGGCATATATTGAAATATCAAAAGATAATTATTGGTATAACATAGATTTTTTGTCCAAAAAAGCTGGTGGAAAAGAGAAGCTGATGGTCGTGTTAAAAGACAATGCTTACGGGCATGGGCTTGAAATTATGGCAAAGTTATCTTGTGGTTTTGGTATTAAAAAATCGGCGGTAAAGACTCTTGATGAGGCAAAAAAAATTAGTTTTTTGTTTGATGAGGTACTAATATTGGCAGATCATCCTCCAAGAGAGCTTCAAGTTGATGGGATATCCTATGCAGTGCACTCTATAGAAGGGTTAAAGAAATTTCCAAAGCAAAGTTCTGTACATATCAATATAGATTCTGGTATGCACAGAAATGGCATAAGAGTATCTGAGATAGAGGAAGCATTTGAGATTGTAGTAGAGAACAAATTACATTTAAACGGTATATTTACTCACTTTAGAAGTGCTGATGAGTTAAGCTGTGAGCAATTTTGGCAAAATGAAAATTTTGAAAAGGCAAAGTTAGTAGCTAAAAATTTAGTACAAAAATATGACCTTGTGATGCCAAAGTTTCACTCTTGTAATTCAGCTTCACTTTTAAGAAGAAAAACTCCTTTAGACGATGATTTTGCAAGGTGTGGAATATCTACATATGGGTATACTCATTTACACGAAACTCTTATCGGTGAAGATATATGCCTTAAGCCCGTTATGTCTTTGTGGGCAGAAAAACTTAGCACAAGAGAGTTGAAAAAAGGTGATAGAGTTGGATATGGCGGGACTTTTGAGATGCCAGAAAATGGAGAAGTTTCAACATATGATATAGGGTATGGAGATGGTTTTTTTAGACATGATGGAAAAAGTGAACTTCTTTTAGAAAACAGAGCTATTTGTGGAAGAGTTTCTATGGATAGTTTCGCTATGCTTGGAAGAGAAGAAAAAGTTCGTCTCTTTTACAATGCCCACTATTTAGCTCAAAAATTTGGCACCATAACATATGATATTATTACAAAAATTTCACCATATATAAGAAGAGTAGTAGTTACTTAAACTACTACTATAGCTTTTGATAGTAAGATGCCATCAATATAGCTTTTAGCAGCAACTTCGATACCACTTTCATCTTCCACGAGTAATAGTATTTTAGAATCAAAAAGATACTCAGTTGCAAGTGCTTGGATGCTTTTTGCAATATTGTCTTCTACAGTAATATATTTGGCACCAAGAGCATTTGCTAAGCAAGCCTCTTTTATACCCTCTACATGTAGAGCTATATTGATATCTTGAGATAGTGCATATTTGGCCAATTTTATATGAGAAAAGTTCATAAAAATGGTTGAGTTGGGTACTGTCTTTTGTATCTCATCTTTAGATGAAACTTTATATAGCGGACTATACGGTATAAGCTCATGACCAATAATAATCATTATGAGACCACCGCACAGTAAGTACACCCACAAAAGCTTAGTTTTGGGTGAGATTTGAAATATAAAATTTGAAGGACTAACTTGTTAATTCGAAAACTTTTATCTTTTAAAGATTGCCTAAAACTAAGCTTCCCTATGGGTATCAAGAGGTTTCGCATATACTTCGTTAATTGTTCTTGAACTAACCAGTTAGTCCTGCAATCAATTGCCTTGTCTATACAAAACCTCTTGATATTGTGGGTGTTCTTACTGTGCAGTGGTCTCATTATTTAATCCCTGCACACTGCTTTGAACAGTAAAATTTACCATCTTTAATAATAGCTTCATCTTCGCTTACAAATGTTTCACACTTTTCACACTCCATCATGATATCACCTTTTGGAGTTGATTTACTTTTCTTTTTTCTTTCGTTAGACACCTCTTTTTTTGATCTTTTGAAAAAAATTATATATATCGCAAAAAATATACCAACAAGTAACAAAAATTTAAATAGCATCTATATCCTTTATGAGAAGGTAATTTCTTCTCTCTTTTTTATATATTTTATAGTTTTTAATGTTTGAAATTTCTTCAACAACTCTCTCACCTTTGTAAAAAAGAAGATTTGTCTTAGGGGTTATGTACTCTTTACATAAATTTATTAACATATCTGTGTTAGTTACTGCTCTTGAAGTTATAAGATCAACTTCAAAACCCTCTTCTTGCTCTACTCTTTTTGTTGAAACTTTTACATTTTTAAGTCCTAAAGTTGTCTTTACTAGGTGTAAAAAAGAGCTCTTTTTTGCAATGGGCTCAAAAAGTGTAAACTGGGTATTAGGAAGTTCCATAGCTAAAATAAGACCAGGAAAACCTGCTCCCGTTCCGATGTCAATGGCAGTTTTTATACTTTTTGTTTCTAAAAAACTGATAGGATATATACTGTCTTCTATATTTTCAATCACAGAGGCCCTATCTTTTGCACCAGTAATGTTATGAATCTTGTTGTATTTTAAAATAAGCTCTATAAAAACTTTATATTTATCATCTATCATTATAACATATGTCCCATCTGCTCTTTTTTGGTTTTTAGGTACTCTTCATTGTGTCGATTTGATTCTATAACAATTGGACGGCGTTCTACAATTTTTATATCGTTTAGAGATTCTATCTTTTTTGGATTGTTTGTTAGAAGTTTTATGGATTTTACTCCAAAATGTTCTAGTATAAACTCCACAACCTCATAACTTCTCTCATCAGTTTTAAACCCAAGTTGGTGGTTTGCAGCAACTGTGTTTAGCCCCTTGTCTTGCAAGGCATAGGCATTTACTTTATTTAGAAGTCCTATGTTTCTTCCCTCCTGACGCAGGTATATAACCATCCCACTTTCATTACTAATTGCTTTTAGGGCATACTCTAGCTGATCTCGACAGTCACACTTTAGACTTCCTATTGCATCTCCTGTTAGACACTCGCTATGGACCCTAACTAAAGGAATATCGCCTATTGGTTCTTTGAAAATCACCAAGTGTTCTTTGATGCCCTCAGCAAAGCTTTGGATTTTAAAATCTCCAAATCTAGTAGGTAATTTTGCAATATTTGAAATATTAATTCGCATTTATAATCTTTATGGTAAAATGTATTTTTTAATTATACCTTTAAAAGGACAAAAGAATGTTTAAACGATTTAGAAGATTAAGAATTAATAAAAATTTAAGAGATTTAGTAAGAGAAACATCTCTACATGTAGAGGATTTTATATATCCACTTTTTGTTAAAAGTGGCGAGGGAATCAAAAAAGAGATAGGCTCTATGCCAGGTGTTTTTCAGATGAGTATAGATGAAATTTTAAAAGAGTGTAAAGTTCTACAAGAGATGGGGCTAAACTCAATTATACTTTTTGGAATCCCTGCTGTAAAAGACAGCATAGGAAGTGATGCACTTTGTGAGCATGGGATCATAGCAAGTGCTATAAAAGCTATAAAAAAAGAGTATCCAGATATGTTTGTAGTTTCAGATTTATGTTTTTGTGAGTTTACAGATCATGGGCATTGTGGCATACTAGATATGGAACATGAGACAGTTAACAATGATGCAACTTTGGAGATACTAACAGACCAAGCACTCATACATGCAAAAGCTGGAGTTGACATGATAGCACCAAGTGGCATGATGGATGGGACTATAGAAGTTCTTAGAGAGGGACTAGATATGGCTGGATTTGAGAACTTGCCTATCATGAGTTACTCTACAAAGTTTGCTAGTGCATACTACGGACCTTTTCGTGATGTAGCTGAATCTGCTCCTAGTTTTGGAGATAGAAGAAGCTACCAGATGGACCCAGCAAACAGAAGAGAAGCGATTGCAGAGAGTATTGAGGATGAGATGCAAGGAGCAGATATACTTATGGTAAAACCAGCTCTTGCATACTTGGATATCATAAGAGAGATAAAAGATGCAACTTCAACTCCAATGGCAATCTACAATGTAAGTGGAGAGTATGCAATGCTAAAAGCAGCAGGAAAAGCTGGAGTTATTGACTATGAAAGAGTGATGATGGAAACAATGCTCGCATTTAAACGAGCTGGTGCGGATATCATCATAAGCTATCATGCAAAAGAGGTAGCAAAAGTTTTAAGCAGGGGACATTAATATGAAATATACAGAAATAACTATTTCGTGCTT
>JALSME010000012.1 GCA_026987955.1 Sulfurospirillum sp. | reverse complement strand
GTAAAAAGGGGACATTAAAATGAAACATTTTTTATCGATATATGATCATACAAAAGAAGAATTGATGGAGATTTTTGATTTGGCAATAAAAATCAAAAAAGAGGCAAAAGTAAAAAACTATATCCCTTATTTGCAACACCAATCACTTGGAATGTTATTTGAGAAGAGTAGTACAAGAACCAGAATAAGCTTTGAAGTTGGTATTCATCAGCTTGGAGGGCAGGGGCTGTTCTTGTCATCAAATGACCTTCAGCTTGGTAGAGGCGAGCCTATGAAAGATTCTGCTCGTGTGATGGGGCGTATGATAGATATGATTATGATTCGTACATTTGATCAAAAAACTCTTGATGAGTTTGCCAAGTTTTCTGGAGTTCCAGTAATCAATGGGCTTACAGACAAGTATCATCCTGTTCAGCTTATGGCTGATTATATGACTATGATAGAGCAAGGAAAGACCAACAATCCAGTAGTAGCTTATATAGGTGATGGAAACAATATGACTCACTCATGGATGATGCTTGCGGGAAAACTTGGTTTTGAGCTTCGTATAGCAACTCCAAAAGGGAGAGAGGCTTGGGCGGAGATCATAGATGATGCAAAAGAGCTTTCAGCTATAAGTGGAGCAAAAATAACTTATACTAATGATCCTAGAGAAGCTGTAAGTGGTGCAGATGTTGTTACTACGGACACTTGGATTTCTATGGGGCAAGAGGATGAAAAAGAGAAAAAAGTAAAAGAGTTTGCAGGCTATATGGTTGATATGGATATGATGAAATTAGCAAAAGATGATGCTATCTTTTTGCACTGTTTACCTGCATATCGTGGGTACGAAGTGAGTGATGAGGTACTTGAGCATTATTCTAATATAGTTTTTGATGAGGCTGAAAACCGTCTTCATGCACAAAAAGGTGTTATGGTTTGGCTAGATGAGCAAAGGAAAAAAGATGTCTAATGATATTTTTGAGATGATAAATATTATCTCTAAAGATATTGAAATAGATGGCAATAAAACAGTTGTTCATATAGAAAATACAGATAATCAAGATATAAAAAAGCTAAGTTTAAAAAGTGGAAGTTGGGATTTGGATAATCCATGGTTAATCTTAGGAGATGATCAAAAAGTTCGCACAATGATACCGATTAACTCTGTTAATAAATTTATAAAAAAATATAGAGACATAGAAGAGGAGAACTTTCAACTAAAACTAGAAAAGATAATTTGGCAAAATATACCTATAGATTTTCAAGATGTATGGGTAGTTGCAATGAGTGAAATTAAAATAATGGCTAAAGATGAAAAAAGAGATAAAAAAGTTATCAATATTGACTTAGAAAAACTTATAAAAAAAATTAAAAATGAACACCCAAATCTTTTTTTAAATTTAAAAGATTTGAATGTGCTTTCAAGATAGAAGGAAATAGATTGAAAAATAGAGAAATGAGCCTTGATTTTGACAAATTTACAAAATATTCAAAACCGGGACCTAGATATACAAGTTATCCAACAGCGCCAGAGTTTAGTGAAGAGTTTACAGAAAAATCATATATTGATATATTGAAAAATCAAGATAGTAGTAGAAAACTTTCTCTATACTTTCATCTTCCATTTTGTAGAAGTGCTTGCTACTTTTGTGGTTGTAATGTAGTTTTTACATCTAAAGAGGACAAAAAAGAGAGATATATTGGATATTTAGAAAAAGAGTTAGATATATTGTCAAGACATTTAGATACTTCAAGGGAAGTTTTACAGTTACACTTTGGCGGAGGAACGCCTACATTTTTTAGTGCAGAGCAGCTAGATAGGATTATAAAACTAATCAAAAGTCACTTTAAAAATTGGAGTAGTGAGGCTGAGATAAGTTGTGAGATTGACCCAAGGTTTTTAAATCAAGAACAAACAGATGTTTTAGTAGGGCATGGGTTCAATCGTGTAAGCTTTGGTGTACAAGATTTTGATGAAAAAGTTCAAAAAACAATTCATAGGATTCAACCATTTGAAGTAACAGACAATGCTGTAAAGATGGTTAGAAAAGCAGGTATAAAATCTGTCAATATGGATTTGATATATGGTTTGCCATTTCAAACAACAGAGACTTTTAAAAAGACTTTGGAGATGGCATTAAAACTAGATACTGATAGATTTGCTGTATTTAACTATGCTCATGTTCCTTGGATGAAAAAGACGATGAGAAAGATAGATGAAACAACACTTCCTCACCCAAGTGAAAAACTTACAATACTTAAATATACAATCGACTACCTAACTTCCAATGGGCTTCGTATGATAGGTATGGACCACTTTGCAAAGCCAGATGATGAGCTGTTTTTGGCAATAGACAAAGGAGAACTTCATAGAAACTTTCAAGGATATACAACCAAGGGTGGAGCAGACTTGGTAGGAGTTGGCTTAACAAGTATTGGAGATGGTGTTTATCACTATGTGCAAAATGTTAAAGATATGAAGGAGTATGAGAATCTTTTAGATGCAGGAAAATTACCTGTTCATAGAGGTTTAATCCTAAGCGATGATGATGTTCTTAGAAAAGCAGTTATTATGGAAATGATGAGTAATTTTAAATTAAATATTACAAATATAGAAAAAGAGTTTGGTATTAATTTTAAAGAGTATTTTGGAGATGCATTGGAAAAGTTAAAAGTTTTTGAAGATGAAGGTTTAGTTAAAGTAAGTGATGACAAAATTTTAGTAAATCCGACAGGAACTTTGTTAATACGAAACATTGTTATGCCATTTGATGCATACCTGCAAAAGATTCCAGAATCTAAAAGACGATTTTCAAAGACTGTATGATGTCAGGAGTAGTATTTGACTTTGAAACAATAAGCGATAGTTGTATTAAGTGTGGAAAGTGCATACCAACTTGTACTATTCATCAGGTAAATTCTGATGAGGTAACGAGTCCTAGAGGTTTTTTAGAGCTTTTAGGTGCATATAAGTCTGGCAATTTAGAGCTTGATAAAAATGTAAAAAGTATTTTTGAGAGTTGCTTTTTGTGTACAAACTGTGTAGATATATGCCCAAATGATTTGCCAGTAGATATGTTAATAGAGCAAGTAAGAAATGACATACGAAAAAAGTATGGACTTGCTTGGTATAAGAAACTTGCATTCTTTTTGTTAAGAAACCGCAATATTATGGATATAGCTGCAAAATTTGGCTTTGTTTTTCAAACCTGTGCATTTAAAAAAGATGATAAACGAAAGTCTATGTTTTTACGGAACTTCCCACTTATTAAGTATGATAGACTTTTCCCAAGTTTAGCTAAAAAAAGTTTTTTGAACTCTCATCCAGATGTTATAAAAAATGGAGGGAAGGGAAAAGTAGGAATTTTTATAGGATGTTTAGGCAACTATATGTATACAGATATTGGGAAATCACTACTTGAAATATTAAAAGTTTTAGAGATAGATGCATACCTAATAAAACAACAAAAGTGTTGTGGGGCTCCTTCTTATTTTACGGGAGATTTTGATAGTGTAGATAGTTTGGCAAAGTTTAATATTGAGTATATAGAGGGTTTTAAAGATGAATTAGATGCTATCATAATTCCAGAAGCAACTTGTAGTGCTATGATAAAAGTAGATTATGCACACTATTTTCATGACCAGCCAGAGTGGAAAAAAAGAGCAGAAGCTATAGCACCTCATATACATATGGCAACAGATTATCTAGCAAAAAACACTAAACTAAAAGAGATACTTAAAGGCAAAAATAGGCTTGATGCAATAGTTACATACCATGACCCTTGTCATGCAAGAAAAATGCAGGGGATATATAAAGAACCAAGAGATTTAATAACACAAAACTATCTGTTAAAAGAGATGAGTGATCCAAATCGATGTTGTGGTTTTGGTGGAGTTACACTACAGATTGAAAAGTATGATTTTGTAAAAGCAGCAGGACTTCCAAAAGCAGCCATGATAGAAGAGACAAAAGCAGATATAGTAAGTGCAGAGTGTAGTGCATGTCGTATGCAAATTGGAAATTCGATGCATATAAGTGATGTAAAAACAGTTTTTAAAAATCCAGTTGAGTTGATTGCTCAAGCATTGAAGGAGGTGTAAATGGATTATTATACATATATATTAATCTTTCATATTATGTCTTTTATTTCATGGATGGCGGTTCTATTTTATTTGCCAAGACTTTTTGTCTACCATGTAGAGCACATAGATAAACCAGATTTTGTTGAAGTAGTAAAAATCCAAGAGTATAAACTTTATAAGTATATAGGCGTTCCCGCTATGTGGGCTACTGTTATTAGTGGAATTCTTATGCTTGTAATAAATCCAGTACTTTTTGAAACAGGAGCTTGGATATATGCTAAACTATTTCTAATAGCCATCTTAATTGCATATGATTACTCTATGGAAGTCTACAGAAAACAGCTTTTAAATTCTACATGTAAAAAAAGTGGAAAATTTTTTAGAGCCTATAATGAGGCTCCCACTTTATTATCTATATTAATAGTTACTTTCGTAGTGCTAAAAGATGTGCCTGTATACTTTACTGCGTTTATGCTGGTTCTGTTTGCAGTTGTTGTTTATGTGTTAATAAAGCATGCAAAAGAGCCAAACTTGGATGTTTTGAAATAAAAATGCAATTCAAGTTGCATTTTTATTTATAAATTCATGCTAAAATTTACAGAAAATAGGAGG
>JALSME010000011.1 GCA_026987955.1 Sulfurospirillum sp. | reverse complement strand
TGCAGTTGTTGTTTATGTGTTAATAAAGCATGCAAAAGAGCCAAACTTGGATGTTTTGAAATAAAAATGCAATTCAAGTTGCATTTTTATTTATAAATTCATGCTAAAATTTACAGAAAATAGGAGGCTTATACCCATCCTAAACCAAACTAACGCATAACAGCGTTTCTATTTTGTTCACTATTAAGGCAGATAACCTCAAGCATAGCTAGCTATGCTTGAGGTTATCTAACGAAGAGAGTGAGTAAAATAGAAACGCCCTACGGGGAGAGCAAAGAGGCATAATCTTTAAATATAAAAATATTTGAACTACAATAAGTAGTCCTGCATATTTTTAAATTCAATTCTTACGCCTCTTTGCACTCCTGTTATGCGTTAGTTTGGTTTAGGAAGGGTATATATGGCAATAGTTATGTTGATAGTTATGAACTTAGCTGTTATGGCTTCATTATATTTTGTAATGTTTATTTTAGGAGCTTTTTTTGGAATAAGGCTAGATCCAAATAGCACAAGTGGACTATTTATGTTTGCTGCTCTTTTTGGATTTGGTGGAAGTTTCATATCTTTGCTTATGTCTAAACAGATGGCAAAAAGAGGTATGGGTGTTAGAGTGATTGAGAGTCCAAAAAATGAGTTTGAAGGCTGGCTTTTAAATACAATAGATAGACTATCATATGATGCAGGACTAAAAATGCCTGAAGTTGGAATTTTTGATGCTCCACCAAATGCATTTGCGACAGGTTGGGATAGAAATAATGCTCTCGTAGCAGTAAGTTCAGGACTAATTGATCTTATGAGTAAAGATGAGATAGAGGGAGTGTTAGCTCATGAAATCAGTCACATTAAAAATGGAGACATGGTTACAATGACACTTATGCAAGGTGTTTTAAATACATTTGTAATCTTTATTTCTAGGCTTTTAGCAAATATATTAGCAAAAGATAGAAATGGCAATACTAATTTTATGAGTTATTATGCTATTAGTTTTGGTTTGGAGATGGTTTTTTCTCTATTTGCAACTGCAATTTTAATGTGGTTTAGCAGATATAGGGAGTACAAGGCAGATGAGGGAGCAGTAAAACTTAGTGGAATTAATGGTATTTATTTTGCTCTTGCAAAACTAGGAAAAATTCCAAAAGAGCAGTTAAGACTTAAAAATGATATGCAAGCCTTTGGAATTATAGGTTTTTTAGAGACCTTTTTTGCTTCACATCCACCAATAGAAAAAAGACTCATGCATATTGAGCAATTAAAAGGAAACTAGTGGATTACTGGAACAATATATACCAGAACTTTGACCCAATCGCATTTGATTTAGGATTCATATCAGTACATTGGTATGGAATTATGTATGTACTTGCACTTTTGACGGCACTTGGAACAGCTAAGTACTTTATGAAAAAAGATAAGTTACCTATAACAGAGAAAGTTTTAGATAACTATTTTATATGGATAGAAATTGGTATAATCTTGGGTGCTCGCATTGGTTATATTGTTTTTTATGATCCAAACACTATGTACTACCTTCTAAACCCTTGGCAGATGTTCAATCCATTTGCAAATGGTGAGTTTGTTGGAATTCGTGGTATGAGTTATCATGGAGCAATTGTTGGGTTTATTTTAGCAACAGTATTTTTTAAGTATAGATACAAGAAAGAGAATATTTGGGAACTTCTAGATTTAGTTGCCATCTCTGTTCCTGTTGGGTATATATTTGGTAGAATTGGAAACTTTCTAAATAAAGAGCTAATTGGACGCTATACAGATGTTGATTGGGGAATCTATGTTGATGGTGTTTTAAGACATCCTTCACAGCTATATGAAGCATTTTTAGAGGGTGTAGTTGTATTTTTTATTCTCTATATATATAGAAAAAGAAAGAAATTTTCTGGCGAATTAATAGCTCTTTATGCAGCATTGTACTCTTTGGCTAGATTTGTTGCAGAGTTTTGGAGAGAGCCAGATGTCCAAATAGGTTTTGTATATGGCGATTGGATGAGTATGGGACAGTTTTTGTCGCTCATTATGATACTCATGTCACTTGTTTTATATGTCTATCTTCTAAAAAACTCAAAAAAACAGTTTAATTCTTAAAGTATTTTTTATTAAGTATGTATAGTTGTAACATAATTTATGTTTAATAGGAAAAGTTGTATTATACTCGAAATAACCATTGTTTAGTCTTTATCTTACATTATAGTGCAATTGTTGTATGATTTTGTTAAGCATGGTAAACCACAAAAAGGATGCAAAAGTGAGTGACCTTATAGAAGGTTTTTTAGGAAAAACTGTAGAGGGCAAAAAAAGTAGGCTACCAGCTAAACTTGACTTTGTCCAGAGTGCAACAGGTCTATTTTTAGGCCTATTTATGTGGGGACATATGTTCTTTGTTTCAACTATCTTAATTAGCGAAGATGCTATGTATAAAGTAGCTAAGTTCTTTGAAGGTAGTATGTTCTTAGAAGAGCCTAACCCTGGTTTAGTTTCTGTTGTAGTGGGCTTTGTATTTATTGTTTTTATAGTACATGCAGCAATGGGAATGAGAAAACTTCCTGCAAATTTCAGGCAGTGGCAAGTGTATAGAACTCATATGAAAATGATGAAACATGATGAAACAAATATGTGGTTTGTACAAGCTATAACAGGTTTTGCAATGTTCTTCTTAGGTTCAGCTCATCTTTTCTTGATGTTAACTCAACCAGGAACTATAGATCCATATGGATCAGGTGACCGCATGGTTACTATGTGGCCATTTTACATAATTCTTCTTTTAGCAGTTGAGCTTCATGGTGGAATTGGACTTTATAGATTATGTGTTAAGTGGGGATGGTTTGAAGGAAGTGATGCAAAAGCTACGAGAAAGAACTTAAAAAAAGTAAAATGGGCAATTACAGTTTTCTTTTTGGTTCTAGGACTTGCAACAATGGCTGCATACCTTAAAGTAGGTATGGCACACTTAGATAAAGCTGGTGAGAGATATACTCCTACAGCAATAGTAATAGATATGAACGCAAAGGTACAATCATGAATACAGAAATTTTATTTCGTGCTTCAGTCGCGAGGAATTTTTGCTGGGCTTTGCTCAGTAAAAAGGGGGCAATAAAATGAATACAGAAATTTTATTTCGTGCTTCAGTCGCGAGGAATTTTTGCTGGGCTTTGCTCAGTAAAAAGGGGGCAATAAAATGAATACAGAAATTTTATTTCGTGCTTCAGTCGCGAGGAATTTTTGCTGGGCTTTGCTCAGTAAAAAGGGGGCAATAAAATGAATGTAAAATATTGTGATGCGTTAGTAATAGGTGGAGGACTTGCAGGTCTTAGAGCCGCTGTTGCTGCACAGTCAAAAGGGTTGAGTACTACTGTTTTGAGTCTTATACCAGTAAAAAGATCTCACTCTGCAGCTGCTCAAGGTGGTATGCAAGCTAGCCTTGGTAACTCTAAAATGAGTAGAGGCG
>JALSME010000010.1 GCA_026987955.1 Sulfurospirillum sp. | reverse complement strand
GTTGCTGCACAGTCAAAAGGGTTGAGTACTACTGTTTTGAGTCTTATACCAGTAAAAAGATCTCACTCTGCAGCTGCTCAAGGTGGTATGCAAGCTAGCCTTGGTAACTCTAAAATGAGTAGAGGCGATAATGAAGATGTGCATTTTTCTGATACTGTAAAGGGCAGTGACTGGGGTTGTGACCAAGAGGTTGCCCGTATGTTTGTTACAACTGCACCAAAAGCAATTCGTGAGTTGGCTGGATGGGGAGTGCCTTGGACTAGAATTAAGAAAGGTTCTAGAGAAGCGATAATCAATGCTGAGAGAACTACAATTGTTGAAGATGAAGAAGTTCACGGTATGATTCACTCTCGTGACTTTGGTGGTACAAAAAAGTGGAGAACTTGTTATACAGCAGATGCAACAGGACATACTATGCTTTTTGGTGTTGCAAATGAGGCATTAAAACATAATGTAAATATTGAAGATAGAAAAGAAGCGATAGCTTTAATCCATGAAAACAATAGATGCTATGGTGCAATAGTAAGAGACCTTATAAGTGGAGAGATTACTGCTTATGTTTCAAAAGGAACCTTAATTGCAACTGGTGGATATGGAAAAATTTATAAGCAGACAACAAATGCTGTTGTATGTGAAGGAACAGGTGCTGCAATCGCTTTAAACACAGGAGTTGCAACTCTTGGAAATATGGAAGCAGTTCAGTTTCACCCAACTCCAATCGTACCATCTGGAATCCTTCTAACAGAGGGTTGTCGTGGTGATGGTGGTATCTTAAGAGATGTTGATGGATACAGATTTATGCCAGACTACGAGCCAGAGAAAAAAGAGCTTGCTTCAAGAGATGTTGTCTCAAGAAGAATGCTTGAGCATATTAGAAATGGAAAAGGAGTTAAATCTCCATATGGTGACCATTTATGGCTAGATATATCTATTCTTGGTCGTGAACATATAGAGAGAAACTTAAGAGATGTTCAGGAAATTTGTCAAATATTCAATGGAATCGATCCAGCAGATGAAGGACCTAAAGGTTGGGCTCCAGTTCTTCCTATGCAGCACTATTCTATGGGTGGAATAAGAACAAAACCAACAGGTGAATCGCAAAAACTTTCAGGGCTTTTTAGTTGTGGAGAAGCAGCATGTTGGGATATGCATGGATTTAACAGACTTGGAGGAAACTCAGTAAGTGAGACTGTTGTTGCTGGTATGATTGTTGGTAACTACTTTGCTGATTATTGTAAAAGTAATGATATTGATATTAGTACAAAAACTCTTCAAAATACACTTGATGAACAAACAAACTATATAAAAGGACTTATTGAAAAAGAGGGAACACATGATGTTTTTAAAATCAAAAATGAGATGAAAGCAATTATGTGGGATAAAGTTGCAATTTTTCGTGATGCGGAAGGTTTAAACTATGCTGTTGATAAACTTGAAGAGCTATATAAGATGTCATTAGATGTTAAAGTTAAGTCTAAAACACTCTCAGCAAATCCTGAGCTTGAAGAAGCATATCGAGTACCTATGATGCTAAAACTTGCCCTTTGCGTAGCAATGGGAGCAAGAGAGAGAACTGAGAGTCGTGGAGCACACTATAGAGAGGACTATCTTAAGAGAGACGATGCAAACTGGCTTAAAAGAACTCTAACTTCTTGGAAAAAAGGTGATACACTTCCTACTATAACTTATGAAGAATTAGACATTATGAAGATGGAAATGCCTCCAGCATTTCGTGGATATGGTGCTAAAGGCATGTTAATAGAAAATGAAAAAAGCTTAAAAAGACAAGAAGAAGTGGATAAGATAAGAGAAGAGATGGAAGCAGCAGGAAAAGATAGACATGAGATTCAAGAGGCGCTTATGCCATTTGAATTACAACCATATTACAAAGTTAAAAACGAGAGATTTGGAGATGCAAAATGAGTAGAACAGTAACTATAAGAGCACTAAAATATAATCCGAATTCAAAAGTTTCTAAGCCACACATGGTGGAGTATAAGCTTGAAGAGACAGATGGAATGACACTTTTTATTGCACTTACTAAGATTCGTGAAGAGATGGATGCGGATCTATCTTTTGACTTTGTATGTCGAGCAGGTATCTGTGGAAGCTGCGGTATGATGGTAAATGGTAAACCTCAATTAGCTTGTAGAACGCTTACAAAAAATTATGAAGATGGTGTTTTAGAGTTATTTCCAATGCCAGCTTTTAAACTTCTCAAAGATCTTTCAGTTGATACTGGTAACTGGATGAATGAGATGAGCAAAAGAGTTGAGAGTTGGATTCATACAAATGAAGAGGTAGATATTTCTAAGCTTGAAAAACCAATTGAGCCTGAAGTTGCAGATGAGACATTTGAACTTGATCGCTGTATAGAGTGCGGAATTTGTGTTGCAGCTTGTGGGACAAAATTGATGCGTCCAAATTTTATTGGTGCTGTTGGTTTGAATAGAGTTGCAAGATTTAGGGTAGACCCACATGATAATAGAACTGATGAAGACTTTTATGAGCTAGTTGGTGATGATGATGGAATTTTTGGATGCATGAGCCTCTTGGCTTGTGAAGATAACTGTCCAAAACACTTGCCTTTACAGAGCAAGATTGCTTATATGAGACGAAAGCTAGTAGCTGTTCGTTAAACTTTTTTGAGGATGACAATTTAGTATCATCCTCAAATATTTTTTTAGTATAATACTTCTGTGATAAGAATATAAAGGATATATAATGTGTGTAAGTAGAATTCAAAGACTATTAACATCTTTTGTTTTAGGTTTAGTAATAGCTCTATATTTTATGGGTTATACTACAGTTGCTCTATGGCTTCAAGTTTTTGTAATAGTTATGTTGCTAGTATGGGCAATTACAAATTTTTGCCCTTCAATTTGGGTATTAAAAAAGATTTTTCCACCTTGTAGTTGGGATAAATAGCACAGGATATATATGCATATTATAAATGATTTTTTTCTTCTTGTGTGGAGGGAAGACGCAAAAAGGCTATTTTCAAGCTATGGCGATATAAATAGCTTTTTGCAATCAAAATTTAAGGGCGACTACGAAGTTTTTTCTGATTATATATCGATATTACTTATTGTTTCAGACTCAAATTTAGAAAAATTTAGAGAGATTAAAGAAGCAAGAGAAGCTATGACATATATGTCTGGATTTAATGAATGGGATAAAAAAAGAGTTCAGTATATTCAAAAAGAGATATTGAATTTTTTAGTCCTTAAAGGAAGCAATAAACTCAATAAAGATGTACAAAAAAAGTTTGATAGATTAAGAAAAGAGGATATTCTTGGTTATGAGAAGGCAAGAAAACTAATCAGCTTACTTGCTTTAATCAAGGATAAAAAAGAGGAAGTAGAACCTCTTCATATAGTAAAAGCAAAAGATGGATCAAATTTTTATGAGAATGCAATAAATCTATTTTGTGCATCAATAGAAAATTTAAAAAATGCAGTAGAAGACAATACTTTACTAAAAAAGCTTGATAAAATTCCAGAAAAACTAAAGAAACAAAAATTTTCTATAGGTATAACTGGTGTTATGAATGCAGGAAAATCAACAATGTTAAATGCCCTTTTGGGTGAAGAGATATTAGGAACATCTGTTATTCCAGAAACTGCCAATCTGACTCTTATAAAATATGCAAAAAAACCAAGTGCAAAAGTAAATTTTTGGAATCAAAACGAGTGGGATAGTATTGAAAAAAGTGCAGAAACATTAGAAAATATGAAACCTTTTATTAGAGAGACATATAGTCATTTTGGTGACAAACTTAGTGATTATATTACTAATGAGGGAATTAGTTATGAAATAGGTATAGATGAATTACCACAGTATACCTCTGCAGAGTACTCAAATAAAAAATGTAACCTTATTAAAAGTGTCGAGCTATACAGTGATTTAAAGTTTGTTGAAAATGGAGTTGAAATAGTAGATACACCAGGTCTTGATGATCCAGTTATTCAGCGAGAAGAGATAACAAAAAGCTATGTATCACAGTGTGATTTGATGGTACATCTTATGAATGTAAATCAAAGTGCTACAGAAAAAGATATCGAGTTCATAACAGACTCACTTCTTTATCAAAATATTGCTCGTTTATTGATTGTAATAACAAGAGTAGATACCGTTAGTGTGGATGAGCTTAATGAAGTTATTAAATATACAAAGCTAAGTATAAAAACAAAGCTAGAGAGTCTCAATAAAAAAAGTAGTTTTGATAGTATCATTGAGAAGATTGACTTTATACCAATTGCAGGACTTAAAGCACTAAACCATAGGCTAGGAAAAGGTGATAGTAGCTATCCGTTAGAAAAAACAGGTATATTGCGAGTCGAATCATACTTGGAAGATATTTTGTTTGGAAGTACATCCCAAAAAGTTAAATTAATAATTGATGCAAATAAAAAAGAGTTAATTCAAATCATCAATAACACTAAAAAAGCTCTACATGAAGAGAAGAGTTTATTAGGTAAAAGTGTAACAGAGATTGCTAATGAGCATAAAAATTATAAAGAAGAGATTTATAATTTAAAAAGTAAGATTGAGAGTTTAAATGAGAAAATAAATAATGAAAAAGATGAATTAATTAACTACTTTACAACTCTCGAGAATTTTGCCAAAAACAAGTTCAATTCACTTCAGGCAGTAGTAAAAAGAAGGGTTCTTGATGATGTTTCATATGAAATAAGAAAGAGTAAAAAAAGACCAGAAGCTCAAAGAATTTCATATATAATAGATACGGCTATAAAAGATGGCTTAATTGATCTCCTTCGTGATTATAGATACCAGTTTATTAAAAAAATAGAAAACTCTTTTGAAAAAATTGCTCTAGATTTTAAAGGTTTTATCAAAGGAAGTGAGCATAGAAGTGATGCTAAAGAATTTTTCAAAAAGTATTTTACAGATTCTAATCTATTAAATTCAAATGCAGTTCTAATAGCAAAAGTAAATAGTGCTATTAAGTCACACTCAAAAAAAGATATTGATGGCCTTAGTATAATACTAGATGAGTATTTTGAGGGTGCATTCATGGAGCTTTATAACAAGTTTAGATTAAAAATTGATAGTATAAACCAAGAACTTGTTTATCAGTTTGAACATGAGTGTAAGGCTCCAATAGAGAGAGTTGAATTTGAAATGAGTACAAAAGAAAAGATTTTAGAGAGTGCTAAAAAAATGGTAGAGGACAGATCATATGATACATCTTTGAGGCTTAAGGAGATTGATCTTAAGCTACATGTTCTTGAGAAGGTTGAGGGAAGTTTATGAGTGTACTTGAAAATTTTATAGTATCATATAGAAGTCTATTTATTAAGCAGACACCACTATTTGATGAGACTCTTGTAGGATTAATTCAAAAAACTCAATATACACTTCTTGATGATAAAATGTCACCATCAAAAGAGCTTAAAGAAAAACTTTCACACTTATTAATTAGGGCAAAAGAGCCTATGAAAGTTGCAATTACAGGGCAGTTTTCAAGTGGAAAATCTACTTTTTTAAATGCACTGTTATCAAAAAATATTCTTCCAACAGGAATCACTCCTGTAACTTCAAAAGTCAACTATATAAAATATGGTGATGAAATTAAAATTAAAATTAGCTATAAAGATGGAAGAGAGGAGTTTCAAAGTGCTCAAAATATTGCTAAGTTTACAGACCAAAGAGAAGAGGTCGAAGAGATTAAGTACCTAACTTTATATGCTCCACTTTCTCTTTTAAAAGAGATTGAATTTGTAGATACTCCAGGTCTTAATTCACAAGCAACAACAGATACAAAAACAACTCAAAAAGTTTTAAAAGAGGTAGACGGTATTATCTGGTTGAGTCTTATAGATAATGCAGGCAAACTTAGTGAAGCAAAGGTTTTAAAAGAGTATTTAAATGAGTATCAAAATAAATCTCTTTGTGTTTTAAACCAAAAAGATAAGTTCTCAAAAGAGCAGATAAAACAGACAACTAATTATGTTAAAAGTAGTTTTGCTGAGTTTTTCAGTGAAGTAATCCCAATTTCTGCGAAGCAAGCGTTAGAATCTAGAAGTCATGACAAAAATCTTATTGTAGAAGAAAAACTAGAAGAATTTTTAGAAAGAGTATCAACTAAAATTAAAGAAAATAGACTTAAAGATATACAAAAAGAGTATGATATATATAAAAAAGAGGTTGATAAAATTCTAAATAGTGATTTAAATAAAAATATAGAACTATTAAATGAGTCCAATATACAGAGTGTGTTGGAATTTATTAATCAGGAGATTAGACCACTTGCAAACAGTTCGAAAGATTTTGCAATTAAAAAAGATATAACTCAAATTTCTAAAATACTTACAAACCAACACCATATTTTTTTACGCATATACGATGAACTCTCATCAGAGCTTGTTGGTTTTGAAGCTGAAGCAGATAAAAAATTTGCAGATTTAAAAATTAGATTTACTAAAAAATTAAAAGATGCATATTTGAGAATTGAAGAGATTATTGATACTATAGCCAATGATATTTATAATCATATAGAGACTACAAAAAGGGTGAGATATGCAGGGGTAAAATCTGGCTTTTTAAGTAAAAAAACCACATATGAAGCAGTCGAATATAAAGCACTAAGGATCGATGCAGATTTAGTTTATAAGCATCTTTTTTATGATGATAATATTGTTGGAAAAATGTTTAAAAAATATGTTAGAAATCTAAAAGAGATTCAAGATGAAGTCAATGAAAACAATGCTTTAGTCTATGATATGCTTAAAAAAAGAATTAGAAAGTGGCAAAATCCATATGAATTTATAAGAAAGTCAGAAGAGCTTCACTCGGATATAGAATTTGCAAATATGCGAAAATTTGCTTCAAAAGCATATGAAAATATATTAAAACCATTTAGTGATGAGATACATTCATCATATGCTAAGATAAGTTCAGAGTTTAACCACCTTAGCTCTGCTGTTAGTTTTAACTATCAAAATGCCACTGAAGTAAGTATTGCATTTTTGGAAAAAAAGATAGAACAGTCAATTAAACTTTATGAGGAAAATCCAACAAAGTTTACACTGTATCAGCCAAAGATTGATGAGATTAAAGAGCGTCTAAAGATAAGTTTTCATCTCTATGAACTACAAAATATGATGAACACAAATAATACATTTTTAAATAAAAACTATAATCGACTCATTAAGGAGTTTAAGCTCATCAATGAGGAGAGAAAAGCATTTATTCAAACAAGAGAAGAGAGACATCATAAAACTATTGAGATTTTAGCTCGACATGTAGAGTCTATTGCAATAGAGTAAATTGAACCCTCTGAAAGGGTTCAATTTTATATTTGGTCTCTATTTTTTAAAAGTTCGTAAAGTTTTAATATAGAAATAAAAAGAGCAGTAATTGCAGGACCTAGAATCATACCCCAAAAGCCAAAAGTAGAAAGTCCAGCGATGATAGCAAAGAAGATAAGTAATTCACTGATCTTTGTAGGAACCTTTGCAAAGGTATTTATATATTTGATTATAAGTGGTTTTATAAATGTATCAGCTATAATAGAGATGACTATAATCGAATATGATGCTATTATGATTGCGTTCATTGTATTTCCATTAGCCAATTCATAAGCAGATATGGGCATCCACATCAGTGCCCCTCCAACTATAGGAATGAGTGATGCAAAACCGTAAAGAATTCCCAATAAAAGACCATCATATCCAAAAAACATTCCCAAAATAGCAAATAGAGCCCCTTCAAAAATAGCTGTTACAAGAATAGAGTAAAAAAGTACACTCATGACATTTGCTACCTCTTCAAAAACAATGTCAATCTCTTTGTTATCTAATGGGGTCAAATTTTTTGCATACTGGACCATCTCTTTTCCATATAGATTAGAAAAGAAGAAAAATATAATGATTAAAAACATATCTTTTAAGAAGTTAGCACTATTTTTCCCTATAAATGCAGCATAAGAAAGGGTATTTTGGGTAAGACTAGCTAAATCTAGATCTTTTAGATACTCATCGATCTTTGGATTTAAAAATGATAGAGTATCAGGTAATTTAATATTATATGATGATATGTATTTTATGGTTTCATCTATTACCTTAGGATCAAAGCTATTGACCGTTGCTCCGATGGAGGTTATGATATAAACTATAGGTCCAAAAAATAGAATTGAGAGTAGGAGTGTAGACAAAAAAGCAGACACTACTCTGTTTTTAATGAGCTGTGAAAATTTTAGATTGATGCTATATGTAGCAACTGAAAGAAGTGCAGCAATAGTAAGTGTTAGTAGAAATGGTTGGTATAGTTTTAATATCCAGTAAAGAACAACTAAGAAGATTGCCCCAAAAAATACTTTATTACTACTCATGATTAAATAACCCCATATCAGTATTTGGATGAGTAAGTCTAAAAACTTCATAGGATTTTGGTGTTGCAACCCTTCCTCTTGCAGTTCTTTCTATATATCCTTTTGCTAAGAGGTATGGTTCTATTACATCTTCAACTGTTCCCTCGTCTTCACTTAATGCTGCTGCAATGGTACTAAGTCCCATAGGTCTTCCTTTTGCACTTATGAGGATTTCTAAGAACCTAAGGTCAAGCTCATCAAACCCTAAGTCATTGACTCCAAGCTCATCTAGCCCGTACTTTGCTCTTTTTAGACTGATATTTGTTTCATTTTCAACATCTGCATAGTCTCTGATTCTTTTAAGAAGTCTAAGTGCAATTCTTGGAGTTCCACGACTTCTTTTTGCCATTTCAAGTGAAGCATCTTCTTGACAAACTTTTTCCAGCTTTTTTCCAGCTTTTTTGATGATTTTAGATAGATCATCATTGTTATAAAATTGAAGTCTAAAGTGCATGCCAAATCTATCTCTTAGGGGGGAGCTTATCATACCAGCTCTCGTTGTAGCTCCTATGAGAGTAAATCTTGGTAGGTCAATCTTAATAGTTTGAGCAGCAGGACCACTTCCTATGATGATATCAAGCCTAAAGTCTTCCATTGCAGGGTAGAGTATCTCCTCAATTGCGGGTGAAAGTCTATGAATCTCATCTATAAAAAGGATATCTCCCTCTTCTAGATTAGTCAAAATCGCAGCTAAATCACCACTTTTTTCTATCATAGGAGCGGCAGTCATCTTTATGTTTGCTTTCATCTCATTTGCAATAATATATGCTAAAGTTGTTTTACCAAGTCCAGGAGGTCCAAAGAAAAGAACATGATCTAGTGCTTCGTCTCTTTTTTTTGAAGCTTTTATGAAAACTTGAAGGTTTTTTTTGATTTTATCTTGACCAATATAGTCTTCCCAAGTTGTTGGGCGCAAAGATGTCTCATACTCATTTTCAAAAGTTACTTTGTCGATTTCAACTATGCGTTCCATAACTGCCTTTACCTGCCATCTATATTTTTAGATAAAAAGAGAAAATGACAAATTTTAGGCAGTTCAATGAAAGCCTAGCTATAGCTAAGGTGAATTGAACTAACGAAATAGTTGGCGTTTTCTCTTTTTACCCAAAGGGTGGCTTATATTTGTCCTTATTGCTTCGTTAAAGTTTTTTATCTTAGCTAAGGCTAGGATTTCAAAACTTTTCCTCACACTAAGGACAAATATAAGCCATCTAAAAGTATAGATGGCAGGTAAAGGCAGTTTAGTAAGTATGCTCCTGCGCTGGAAAATCTCTGTTTTGCACATCTTTTACATACTCATCAACAGCTTTTTCTACAACACTTGCACCATCAAGATATTTTTTGACAAACTTTGGCTGAAACTCTTGAAAAAATCCAAGCATATCACTCCATACAAGAACCTGTCCATCAGTTGCATTACCGCAACCAATACCTATAGTTGGAATAGAAACAGCTTCAGTTATACGCTTAGTAGCATCTGCCTTAATACCTTCTAATACAAGTAAAAATGCACCAGCTTTTTCAACAGCTTTTGCATCTTCTATGAGCTTTAGTATATCTTTTTCATCTTTGCCTCGGATTTTATATCCACCTTCACTCCTTACATACTGAGGCATTAGCCCAATGTGTCCAACAACTGCTATAGAGTTACTTGTAAGTGCTTTGATGATATGAGCTCTCTCAATGCCACCTTCAATCTTGACAGCATGTGCATCAGTCTCTTGGTATACTCTAGAAGCATTTTTAAGTGCTTTTTGTTCGTCTGTGTATGTTCCAAATGGCATATCGCAAATCACAAATGTATCTGGAGCACCTTTACAAACCGCATTTGTATGATAAATCATAATCTCAAGAGTAGCACTTAGAGTATCTGGTTTCTTGTTGAAACTCATATTTAGGCTATCACCTACTAAAATCATATCAGTTCTATTGTTAAATATTGATGCAAAAAGAGCGTCATAAGCAGTTATTACTGTTAGTGGAGTTCTGTTTTTTGCATTTTTGATTGATGTTACTGTTTGCACTAAAAACCTTTAAAATTTTTTTATTAAAATTTAATTTTATCTAAAAAATGGTATGATTAGAATTAAAGGAAGATTATGGGTCTATTTTCACAATTAGAAGTTGATTTTGATTTAGAAATTGTTGAAGACTTTGTTTCGCATTATGGAATTATGTGTGAGACTATGGAGCCACTTATAATTGGGCTTGGAAAAGAAGAGTATTATGAAAATAATATCAGAGAGCTATTCAGAATTTTTCACAATTTAAAATCTGCAGCAGGCTTTTTGAAACTTGAGCCTATTATTAAATTAGCTACATTGTGTGAGGATGTGGCAGAAGAGGCAAGAGAGATAGATGGACCAGCAACAGATGAGTTTATAGATTGGCTGCTTTTAGTAAGTGACCAGTTTGAAAAATATAGACTCAATATTGAAGAAGATGATGAATATTTTGGTATGCTTGAGCCACTCATAATTAAAGTTCCTATACATTTACAAAAACATTAAGAGATAATATGAAAAAATTGGTAGCATACATAACTACAGGGTTTCCTAGTAGTAGTTTTACAATTGACTTAGCATTGTCATTAAAAGAAGCTGGAGTTGACTCTCTTGAGCTTGGTATCCCATTTTCTGATCCGGTTGCAGATGGACCAGTTATAGAACAAGCCAACCTAAAAGCACTTCAAAATGGCTTTAAAATGGAGCAACTTTTTGATGTTTCAAAGCAGATAGCTAGCACGATAGATACACTTTGGATGGGCTACTTTAACTCTTTTTACCACAAAGGCATGGATAGCTTTACATGTAGAGCTAAAGAGTACGGGGTAAGTGGGTTTATTATTCCAGATCTACCTCATGAAGAAGCAGTTGCATATAGCAATTTGATGAAAGAAAAAGAACTCTCAATGATATCTTTTGTAGCTCCAACAGACTCCCACGAACGCATAAAAGAGGTTGTACAAAACAGTAGTAAGTTTATCTACCTTGTGGCATATGCAGGTATCACAGGAAGTGGGGCAAGTGAAGACTTGACAGATACAATTAGAAGCATAAGAGCATCTAGTAAAACTCCAATTTACATAGGTTTTGGAGTAGATGAAAATACAGCCAAAGAAAAAGTAAAAGGTGTAGATGGAGTTATAGTAGGAAGTGCCTTTGTGAAAATTCTTTTAGATGAAAGCATAAGTAATACTCAAAAAATATTTAAAATTTCTACCTTAGCAAAGAGGATAAAAGAGATTATAAACTGACAATAGAAAATTTCTCAAAAAGTATTTCTTTTTGTAGCTTTAGGGGATTGTAGGGACGAGCAGTCCCTGCCAATATAGTGAGCTTTGCTCAATATATTGTGTAAGCAGTAGTTATAAACGAGGCTTAAAGACTAAGAGTAGCACAGGTAGCAGAAGTATAGCTCCTAAAAGTGCCATTAACATTGCTGCCATTGTTAAAAAGCCAAAGTAGACAGTAGGGGTAAAATTAGATAAAATCAGTATTGAAAACCCAAGCATAATAGTAAAAGTTGTGTAGTACATGGCATATCCAACACTACTGTGCGATCTATGCATTGCTTTTGTAAAGTCCCCATCAATCTTTAGCTCTTCATAAAAACGGTGAATGTAGTGAATTGTATCATCAACACCGATACCCATGCTGATTGCCGCAATTGTGATGGTCATAAGGTCAAGCGGGATGTTAAACCAACCCATAAAGCCAAAGATTACACCTATTGAAACAGCATTCGATGTTATGGCAATAAGAGCTATTTTAATATTTTTAAATATGAACATAAACATCATAAAAAGTAAAATAAGAACAAAACCAAGTGTAATTATCTGTGATTTAAATAGAGACTGCAGCATGTTATTGTAAAGAATCATAAGGTTAGATTGTCTAAAATATGCACTTTTGGGGTCTACTATCTGTGATAAGTCATGATTTATTTCTTGTATTAATTTATCTCTTCTTAAGTTTTCGTTAGAGTCAACAACTCTTGTAGCGAATCTAACTTCATTTTTATCTATATTTAAATATGGGGTCAATATGGTTTTTTTAAATTTCTCAGGAAGTTTATTATACAGAAGTGCAAGAGAAAAGTTATCTAACTCTTTTCCCTCATTTAGTTTTTTCCCAAGCTTTAATATTGTTGCAAATGATTGTACATTGCCAATTTCTGGTTTTGAGTCAAGATAGTCATGAATCTGCATAATGAGTTTCATTTTCTCTTGAGTAAACCAGTATTGATTTTCATTTTTTTCATTTTCAAATTCGCTACTAAAATCTTCAAAATCATCGTCTAAATTTGTTTGGATTGTTTTAGCTTTAGTTTTAGTTTTGTCTTTAAACCTTACAATAACATCAAGAGGTGTTGTTCCTCCTAGCTTAGAATCGATTATTTCCATACCTTTGTATATCTCAGTAGATGGTCTAAAATAGTTAATAAAGCTATTTTCAACGATGAGTTTAGCAGCACCAGAAAGGCTAAATAGTACAACTAGTATAGATACAACTATAATTATATTTTTGTAGTGTTCAACCCAATTGGAGAGTATAGCTGTTGGTGAAAATCTTTGTCTGTTTTCAATATCACTTTTTGACTTTGGAAGTCTTACTAAAATGGCAGGAAATAGTATAAATGAGATTAAAAGAGATATAGCAATCCCACTACTCATCATCCAGCCTAGATTAATAATAGGAAGAATATTAGAAAAAATTAGTGAAGAAAAGCCTACAATTGTAGTAATTATTGCAAAAAAAGATGGAGATAATTTTGAAAGCATAGTTTCAAGAACTAACTCTTTTTGTGAACAGTTTGGACACTTATGTACCAACTCTCTATAACGAACTATAAGGTGCAGAACAATTGCAAGAGTAATAATGAGCTGTAAAGCTATAAAATTAGAGGAAATTACAGTAACTTCCCAGCCAAAAAAACCTAAAACACCAGCTGTTATAACAATAGAGCTTATACAAATTAATACTGGTATTATAACCCATCTTAGCTCTTTAAAAGTTACCCAAAGTACAATAATAAGCAGTAAAAGAAGAGCAGTTCCAAAAACAAATAGGTCATTTTTTACAAAGCTAATAAGATCATCGCTAATCATATTCACGCCACCTAAAAAGAGCTGTCCACCGCTTTTGTGTTTAGATAAAATCGAGCGTATATTTTGTATAAAAATATGATTTTTATCTCTTTGCATATCTCTATCTCTTTTAGAAAGTGCCTCTTCTTCTTTAAGGTTCAATACAATTGCAGTTGTTTTAAAATCACTACTTACTAGATTGTTTTTATATAGTGGACTTGTAAGGAGCTCTTTTTTTACAACATCTAGATTCAATTTAGAATTTTCTAATGTAGGTATATTGGTAATAAGCTCTTTAATAGGTTTATTTGCACTTAGAAGAAGAGGAGCATTAAGTATAGAGGTAATTGAGTCTATCTGGTCCAACTTCATAAGTTCCTGACTCATTTTTTTTATTTCATTTTGTGTATATTTGCTTAGAAGTGGCTTGTTTGGTGTATATGCTATTACTAAAATACTTGGTGTTTTAAACTCTGCTGCAACTTCCCTAGTAAACATCAAATCAGCATCATTTTTCAATAATATTGTATCACTAGATGCATCAATCTTAAGTTTTGTTGCTCCAAACATAAAGAGTATAACCACTAGCCCAACTAGAGCAATTGCTTTTAGTGGGTTTGGAAGTAAGATTTTGTTGTAAAAACTTTTTATCATTTAGAGGCGATTTTTCCTAAAAGAGTCTCATATGATTCATGTTCTAATATATTGTTAAATTGTGATCTATATATCTGTATAAGACTAATTCCTAAAATATCAACATCATAAATTAGCCAGTCACCAGTTTTTGTTTTATAAAATTTATATGCTATGTCGTAACTCTCTTTAGTTCCTACAAGTTGAGTAAGAAGAATAGTCCTCTTTGAGTTAAGCTCCTTAAGACCAATTATGTTTAGTTTTTCATCAGTGTATATGCTGATTTTATCTACAAATGAGTTTTTAAGTTGTTCAATAAATTTTTTTGTAAACTCATCTCTTTGCTCACTACTCATTTTTATCCAATTTGACTTGCCAAGCGAGAGTTTCGTCATAAGTGCATAATCAAATACATCATTAAAGAGTGGAAATATCATGTTTGCTTTTTCATTAAGAGTTAAATCTTTTTTAACAATTATAGCTGTTGCATTATTAATCTTTTGCTCCATAACAGGAACAATATCTTTTTTTTGAATTGCATATAGCGAAATGCATGCCAATACTAATAATAAAATTTTTCTCATTTCATTCCTCAATAAGTTTATCTCTTCGTTGCTCATATACACTTTTTAAAAGTTCATATAAGTTTACAGAATTTTTTCTTATATTTTCATATTCATTCATATGTAAAGAGTATTCATTTTCAACTTTGTAAGTATTCATAAGCAAGTAAACATTGTTAGACTCGAAAATATCCCAATCTTTTTTTTGTGCATAGTTAACAGGATCAATAAAACTGTCAGCTACTAAGCCAATGGTATCTCTTAAATTAGAAGGACCAAATAGAGGCAGTACAATGTGTATGTTGTTTCCCATACCGTAGTAGCCAAGAGTCTGTCCAAAGTCTTCATTGTGTCTCTCAATCCCACCTTCACTTTTTGCAATATCAATAAATCCAGCAATGCCATATGTTGAATTAATAGCAAATCTAACACTCTCTTCAAAGGCATTATTAAATTTTAGTTGCAAAAGGTTATTGGTGAGACGAATTGGAAATCGTATGTTATGAAAAATATTAGAAACACCTTCACGAAAAGGTTTCGAAGCAATAGCCTTGTAGCCCCTTGCAATTGGTCCCATGATATTCATGTAGATGAAATCATTAACCTTAGTCATAGGTACATTGTAAACTTGAAGTGGGTCCCAAGACCTCTCTTTTTGAGTTTCAAACTCATCCTCAAACTCATCGAATGAATTGTTTGATTGAGCATTTAGATATGATAATAAGAGTAAAAGAACTATAAAAAACCTAATCAAAATTGCCCTTTATCAAAAAATGGTGGAGTTGTCC
>JALSME010000009.1 GCA_026987955.1 Sulfurospirillum sp. | reverse complement strand
TCTTCGTTGCTCATTACACCTATATCTTGATTTAATATATTAGTAGCTATATCCTTAGCATCATCTAATGAATGCATCTCATATGTACCACACTGATAAATATTGAGTTCTGGTATATCCTCTTGTTTTTCAACTTTGAGTATATCTTCCATGGACTCTTTCCAAGCTTTTGCAACTTTTTTTTCATCTGGTGAACCAAGTAGACTCATATAGAACCCTGTTCTGCAACCCATAGGCGAGATATCTATAATCTCAACTCCATCTCCATTGAGATGCTCTCTCATAAAACCGGCATAGAGATGCTCCAAAGTGTGAATACCCTCACTTGAAAGTATATCCTCATTTGGTCTACAAAATCTTAAATCAAAAACTGTAATCGTATCATTTGAAGGCGTTTTCATTGTTTTTGCAACTCTAACTGCAGGGGCAGGCATTTTTGTATGATCTACCATAAAACTATCTAATAGTGGCATATATATTCCTTATATTTTTTCACATTATATCACATAATTATGAATGAAATACACTAATTTACATAATTTAGAGTTAACTTGATTTATATCACGACTTTTTAATAATCTATTTTGTATAATTCCTAAAATTTTAAAGGAAACCAAATGGAAATCAACAATACTCAAGTATGTAATGTATGTCTTAAATCAAGTGCTAACGATAGTGGTGCAGTTTTTGTAAAAGCAACAAAAGGTGGAGAAGCTGTAGATGTTTGTACAGCATGTATCCCTCATATCATCCATGGTAGTGGAGATGTTGTTAAGTCTAATGAAGATGTAAAAAAAGAGTTAGGACTGTAAATTCATATAATACTTCAGGGTAAAATCAAAGTATTTTACCCTCTTTGTCGCTAAAAAAATACAATTTCTTAGTGTTTATATAAATATCTAATTTATCTTCTTTTGTCTCTATAAACTCACTACTCTTAACAATAATAGGATTATTTTCAATAGTTGAGTATATAAAGCTTTCACTTCCTAGATGCTCTATCATGTCTATATCAACTCTTAATTTTATGGAATTATTAAAATCACTTAAAGATATGTCTTCTGCTCTAATTCCAACATGTATATACTCTTCATTATAGCTATTTTTCAAATCAATGCTTATATCTCCTATCTCAATAGTGCTATTTTTAACTTTTGCTTTTATTATATTCATAGGAGGTGTCCCCATAAACTTAGATACAAATATGCTATTTGGATTTTCGTATATCTCTTTGGGTGTCCCTATCTGCTCAATCTTGCCCCCATTTAAAATAATAATCCTATCTGCTAGAGTCATAGCCTCTACTTGGTCGTGAGTAACATAGACTGAGGTAATTCCAAGTTTATCATGTAGTTTTCTTATCTCTATTCTCATCTGATGCCTTAACTTTGCATCAAGATTAGATAGTGGCTCATCAAACAAAAAAAGTTTTGGTTTTCGTATGATTGCTCTTCCCATAGCTACTCTTTGCTTTTGTCCACCACTAAGCTCGCTTGGTTTTCTGTGGAGTAATTCCTCAATCTGAAGTAGTTTAGAAATCGATACTACCCTTTTTTCAATCTCATCTTTTGAAATTTTTCTATTTTTAAGCCCATATGAAAGATTTTTTAACACATTCATATGTGGGTACAGGGCATAGTTTTGAAAAACCATAGCTATATCACGATCAGCTGGACTTATGTTATTTACAACAGCTTTATCAATCACTATGTCTCCATCACTTATATCTTCTAATCCTGCTACCATTCTAAGGAGTGTGGATTTTCCACAACCACTTGGACCAACTATGACAATAAACTCGCCTTTTTTTATACCTAGGCTTATATCTTTAATTATTTTATTTTTTCCATCATAGTTCTTTGAAACATTTTTTAACTCTAAATACAACATCTCTCCCTTATTTTTCTGAATCTACTAGTCCCTTAATGAACCATCTTTGAAATAAAATTACTACTAATACAGGCACAATTAAAGCTAATATTATCATAGCAAATGCCCTGTTGAACTCTGGTAGGTAACTACCTTCAAAATTACTCTGATATATCTCTTTTATCCCCAAAAGTATGGTTGAATACTCAGGCTCTGTTGTCATCATGATTGGCCATAGGTATTGATTCCAGCCAACTATAAACATAACTATAAAAAGTGCAGCCATCATAGTTTTTGAAAGTGGTAGAAGTATATCTATAAAAAATTGCCAACTATTTGCACCGTCAAGCTTTGCAGCTTCAAGAAGCTCGTCAGGAATAGATTTATAAAACTGTCTAAAGAAAAATGTACCTGTTGCTGAGGCTATTAGTGGAACTATCAATCCCGTGTAGGAATTTAGAAGATTAAGCTTAGCAAGTACTTCAAACGATGGTACTATTCTAACCTCTAAAGGTAGAAGAAGTGTTAAAAATATAACCCAAAAAAGAAAGCTTGCAAGTCTGAATCTAAAATATACTATTGCATAAGCTGCCATTGATGAGATTATCACCTTCCCAACAGCAAAACCTAAGGCCAAAATAAGTGAGTTTCCAATCATCTGAAGAACTGTTATATGCTTGGTATATCCACTCTTTTCAAATAAAACACTTCTATATGTATCTAAAAAGTTATCTCCTAAAAAAAACTGTAGTCCACCATTTAAAATAGTTTCTGGTGTGTGTGTAGAAGAGGCAAATATCACCCATATTGGAACTAGAAAGATAAGGCTCATTAGTACTAAAATTATGTGTGATGCATACTGTTTTGTTTTCAATAGTGAACCTTTTTCTCTAAATATTTAAATTGAAAAATCGTTAAAACTAAAATAAATATCATAAGCAAAACAGACTGTGCTGATGAGCCTCCTATATCGGCTCCTAAAAACCCATCTTGATATATCTTGTATGCGAGAGTTTTTGTTTCACCCATTGGTGCTCCTCTTGTTGTAGTGTCTATTAGTCCAAATGTATCAAAAAATGCATATACAATATTGGTAATCAAAAGGAAAAAAGTTGTAGGACTCAAAAGAGGAAAAATGATTGTCCAAAA
The DNA here is from genome assembly GCA_026987955.1 of Sulfurospirillum sp. Lineage (GTDB taxonomy): Bacteria > Campylobacterota > Campylobacteria > Campylobacterales > Sulfurospirillaceae > Sulfurospirillum_A. The sequence continues at coordinate 2,150 of JALSME010000009.1, read as the reverse complement.
CCTTTTGATACTACTTTTACAATCAATAAGAGAGGCTTCTATGATTGACTTTGGTATTGCTTGTAATCCTGAGAGAAAAAAGATAAAATTTACACTTATCTGCTTCCAAGAAGCAACAAATATCAACATAATCTGTGCTGACAACGGATCACTTTTAGGCTCAAACTCCCAACCCAAATAGTTTAAAAAATTATATAAATCTCCATTGCTTTGACTAAAAAAGAATGATGCCATAAGCCCTACTACTGCAGGAGCTATAGCATAAGGCCACATAAATAGTCCTCTATATAACCCTTTTTGTTTTATCGATTTATCTGTTTTATATGCTAAAAAAAGTCCTATTGCAAGTGAAAAAAATGTAACTAGTACCGAAAATATCAGTGTAAACCCAAGACTAGCTATATAATCACTATCAAGCAAAACACTTTTATAGTTTTCAAACCAAACAAATTCTGAACTAATACCAAAAGCATCTTCTAATATAAAAGAGTAATAAACAGCCATTGCAGAAGGCCATAAAAAAAAGATAGCAATTATGCTGATTTGAGGAAGTATAAATAGATATGGTATGAATCTATTATTAAATTGTACTTTTTTCATAAATTATTTAGTATGCCTGAATCATCAGGCATACTTAACTCTCTATTTATAAGTTCTAGCAAATTTTTTCAAAAGCTTATCTGCTTTGTAGTCTATGTTTTTAAGTGCATCGTCAGCACTCTTTTTACCGTTGATTATATTTTCAAACTCAACATGCATTATCTCTCTAATTTGAACATAATTTCCAAGTCTATAACCCTTTGTCCACTTCTGAGTAGGTAGACTAAGTTGCTTTATGCCTATCTCTGCATCAGGAGAAACCTTATAATAGCCATCCTTTTTTGCTAGTTCATATGCTGCTTTAGTAATAGGAACATATCCTGTCTCTTTGTGCCAGAAATATTGATTCTTAGGATTTGATAAGTACTGTAAAAACTTTGCTATACCTCTGTACTTCTCATCACTTTTTCCACTAAATACAAACAAAGCAGCACCACCTATAAAAGTTTGTGCACCCTTATCTATAAACTTTTTCCAATAAGGAAGATATGTAGTCCCAAATTCAAACTTTGCTCCTTTTTTAAGTCCACCAAATGATCCGCTTGAGCCTAACCACATAGCAACTTTTTGATCATAAAAAGCTTGTTGGTTATCACTCCATCCCTTTCCATAATACTTATAATAACCCTCTTTACTCCACTCTCTTAGTTTATTCCAGTGGTAAACCATAGCAGGATTATCGTAGTTTAGTTTAGTTGCTAATCCATCAAAACCATTGTTTTTATCTGATAGCATTATGTTGTGTCTTGAGTGAAAGTTTTCAGCAAAAATCCATGGGCTATGACTTTGAGCAAGTCCAATATAACCAGACTTATTGAGTTTTTTTGCTACCATTTCAAACTCTTCCCAAGTTTTTGGAGGAGTATCTATGCCTGCTTTTTTAAATATATCTTTATTGTAATACATAACAGGAGTAGAGCTGTTAAATGGAGATCCTATCATTCTTCCATTAGAGTCTGCATAGAAGTTTCTAACACCACTTATATAGTCATTTGCATTAAATTTAACACCATACTTATCAAATAGGTCAGCAACAGGATAAACAACGCCTTTTGCATTGATAATAGTAGCTGCACCAGCATCAAATATCTGAATAATATCTGGCGATTGCTTTGCTCTAAAAGCTGCAATTCCTGCAGTCATAGTATCCTCATAACCACCTTTATATATAGGTGTTATCTTATACTCATTTTGTGACTTATTGAAGTTATCTGAAAGTTGATTTACAACTTCCCCTAATCTTCCTCCCATTGCATGCCACCAAGTTATATTAGTTGTTGCATTAGCAGCTATCGCTAAAGATGCAACAAAAACAAGTGATTTTAAATTCATCTTTTCTCCTTACTGAAAATTTGTATAGTATTATCCTATACTAAAGTTACAAACTGGTTACATATTAGAACCTATGTATATAGGTTGTGAGTATTAAGAATCCGCTGCTAAAAGTTTATCTCTAAACTCATTTCTAGCAGATACAAACCATGTTGGCTCCATTGGATACCACCATAGATTCTTAATAGCATCGCCAGGGTATGCTGCTTTAAAATTTT
>JALSME010000008.1 GCA_026987955.1 Sulfurospirillum sp. | reverse complement strand
CTTCAAATTTTATATTTCAAATCTCACCCAAAACTAAGCTTTTGTGGGTGTTCTTACTGTGCAGTGGTCTCATTATGAAACCACTACACAGTAAAAACACCCACAATATCAAGAGGCCTCATTATGAAACAAAACATAGGTAGAAGAGATAAAATCAATAGAGTAGTTACAGGAATAGCTCTCATGTCATATGCTGTTTATGCAAATGAGCCAATAGCTTATGTAGGAATTTTACCTTTAGTAACGGGCATAGTAGGCTTTTGCCCGCTATACCCACTTTTTAAGTACAAGTCTAAATAAGTTTTATACTACCATCTAAACTATTTTGATATGTAGTTTTCATATAGTCTTCTAGAAACTCTTTACCATGAGAAGCGGCTCCATCTTTGCAGATTTGAAAGTACTCCTCATTTGGTAATATATCACTACTTTGTTTACCGATTTTTCCTCTATACACAATACAGTTTTTTACTACCTGCCCACTTCCATAGACAGTAACATCTCCATCATTTAGAGAGATTCTATCATAGCCTCTTTCTCTTATATCAAGTTCATCTATATACTCTTGACTTAGATTTTTGATTAAAACAGCATTAAACCATGCACTTCTATCTTTTTCTATATTCATAACAGCTTTTTTGTTTCCATCAACTTTTCTCCAAGAGGGAAGTTGGTTAAATACTCGTTTGTAGCCCGCTACTTTGACAAGCTCTATTTTAGATGAGTCAATACCTTGCTTTTTTAGCTCCTCTACATGCAGAAGACTACCATATACTATTTGATTATACATAACTAGACTCTATTTGTACTTATCGAATGAGAGTGGTTTTTTATACTCTTCCATACTCATATCAGGGTAAGGAACTTCTTCGCCATTCCATGGTTTTTTCAATATATAGTCACCTCCTTCATTGATTTGTGCAACATTATCACGATGAAGAGGGATTTTACCACCTGCAGTTGCAAGGTATCTAGGGATTGCATCACCTGCAATGTTTCCGTACATGCTCTCAACCAAATCACGACCAACACTAATAGGAACTCTTAGATGTCCAAATTCTGGGTTTCTAAAACTACAGTTAAACAGATAGTATGGTCTTATGTAAGACTCTTGTAAAAGCTCAACAAGTTTCCACATCTTGTTTTGAGTATCATTTACGCCACGAAGAAGTACAGATTGGTTTAAAATCGCACTTGTAACTTTGCTAAGCTTTTTAAATGCTTCATGTACTTCAGGTGTCATCTCTTGGACCGTATTGATTTGAGTGACAAACCTAAGAGGCTTTATGGCATTACTTTTTGCACAAATTTCCAAAAACTTATCATCAATTCTTTGTGGTGTCATAACTGGGATTCTACTTCCAATTCTTTTTATCTTTACATGCGGAATTTTATCAAGTTCTTCAAACAGATACTCAAGCCTTTTGTTGGAAAGAGCAAGTGCATCACCACCAGTGATGAGAACATCTCTAACTGTTGTATTTCCTCTTATATAGTTAAGTGCCTCTTCGTAAGTGTTTTTACTACTAACCCAGTCTTTGTCACTTATGTGGTCAAGTCTTAAACAATAAGTACAAAACATTGCACACATATTTGTTGCTTTTATAGTTAATACTCTTGGGTAAAACTGATCAATCAATCTAGCAGGAGAGTGGTCACTTGCAACTGGTTCTATATTGATACCCTTGTTGTCAACCATATCTCCTGTTGGTACACTTTGGATTAAAATAGGGTCATTTACTTGCCCAGGTATGATTAGACTTGCATAGTATGGAGAGATTCTCATCCTAAATACACCTACAACTCTTTGGATATCATCTATAAGTTTTTGAGGGATATCAAGTATTTGTGCTAGTTGTTCTCCTGAAGTGATAGCATGTTTTATCTGTCCTGCATAGCTGTTCCAGTCATCATCACTCATATTTAGTTTTTCTTGTATCTTCTTTCTGTTTTTCTTTATTTGGTCTTGTAAGTCAAAACCACTAGGAGCATCTTTTTTGTGATTGTCAAGATAGTTTTGAACTCTTGCATTGGCAGTTTGTGCAATAGGAAGTGCAGAGTACACACGCCCACCAACACTAACAGCATGTTCATCAATGCTTTTGTGCTTCATTGCCATCAGATAAAGCTCATCCTTATCGATTCCTATATCTTCTGGAGTCGCACCATAGTTCTCTTTTATGCTTTTTAGCTTGTCAAAAAGCTGCACCATAGGATTTGTAAGCTTTTGTGATGTCTTACTTATTTCTAGCCACTCTTTAACTTCATCTATCTCTTTTTGGCTCACCTCTTTTTTGTTGTCCGAATCGGCATATAATAGTTCAAAAAGCTTTACATCAAATTTGTCTAACTTTTTTAAATCTATATTGCCAGCTACACTACATTCCATTTGTTATCCTTAATTATTTTGCTGCATAATGAGACCACTACACAGTAAAAACACCCACAATATCAAGAGGTTTTGTATAGACAAGGCAATTGATCGCAGGACTAACTGGTTAGTTCAAGAACAATTAACGAAGTATATGCGAAACCTCTTGATACCCGCAGGGAAGCTTAGTTTTAGGCAATCTTTAAAAGATAAAAGTTTTCGAATTAACAAGTTAGTCCTTCAAATTTTATATTTCAAATCTTACCCAAAACTAAGCTTTTGTGGGTGTTCTTACTGTGCAGTGATCTCATAATATGGGCAGCTGTAACATTTTTCATCTAAGGTGAAATTTTGATCAACATAACTTTTTACAGTATAGTTTATCATCCTTCTACCCATCTCAATTCCATCATCTACATCTTTATAACTTTTTCCTGTGGCGATAACTCGACCCAAAAAAGAACCTTCATTTACAAAGAAATCCTGCCCTATGTGTTCGAGTATCATAAACTCCTTACGAATTTTATTTTTGGCTACACTTAAAAACATCTCTATTTCACCTCTTTGCTGAGGTAGGTAGCTATGTGTTGTCAATTTATTGTCTATTTTATAATTATATGTTCCCCAAAAAATATCAGTTTTAAAAAAGTCAGGCTCCCGCATTCTTGGAGGTCGTCTGCTCTCAGTTACTGCATAAAACTCTATCTCTGGCAAATTTGGAACACCAAGTGGGAGCATGGTTTTTAAAGCACAACAAAATTCCATAGTACTTCCTTGTTTTCTAGGATTAGTCTCTATAAAAAAGACTTCATCTTTGGCAGTTACTATATAATCACACCCAAATATACCTCTATATCCTAGTTCTCCCATCTTTTTTCCAACTACCCTTGTCATATCTATAATATCTTGTTGTACTTTTTGAGACATCTTAGAAGGAAAAGTTGAGCCTTTGAACTTAGTACCATCAATTCTTTGGTCTGCAACACCTGCAACATAGACCTCCTTTTCATTTATGACAACACCTAAAGATGTTGGATCACTTATATGATCTATAAATTCAGTCACTAGGAAGGTATCATCTTTATTGCTGCTAAATTTATTTTTTATATCTTCTATGGAGTTTGCAATTATGCTATTGGCACCTGCTGCACTAAGCTCTAAAGATATAAATAGGGGATTTTTAGTTTGATTCATTAGTTTTTCTGAACTCTTCAGAAGATCATCATATCCATAAGCAATACTATAGTTTGCCATTGGTACAATTTGGTTAAATATATCATATAGTGCTATTTTGTTACTTAGTGTCTCTACTATACTGCTATCTGGTCCTATAAGAATAACACCATCTCTTTTATTTAGTGTCATATATCTGCTTGATTCAAACATATAGATAAACAGCTCATCCTGATTTCTTAAGATACTATCTATAATAGAGTCTATGTAACTGCTCTTTGATATATCTTTTATAAATTCATGATGCTTTTTTCTTCTGTTTTGCTTATCACATAACTCGTTGATAATAATCAGGTTGTCATAATTGTACTGTTCAAAAACATCAGGAGCAATTGTTATAAACTCTATATTACTTTTTTTAAGTCCTAAAACTTTTGCAATTGCTTCTTTAAAAAAGTAGCCTATGCCATAAGCTTTTAATTCACTAATAAATAAAAAATAATGTTTATTTTTATCATACTCAAAATTGGTAAATCTTACATCTATATCTTTCATTTTATTGTCTCCTTTTTAAAGAAGTAAATTCTTTAAAAATTTCTCGCACTAAAGTACGAAGTATAACTTCTATATCTTTCATCTTACTTCTCTTAATAAAATGATTTTTGTTCCAGTTTCAAAATAGTGCTCTCTTATAACATCCTCAATTATCTTTTTATCTTTAGTTTTTATTGCATCTACAATTTTTTGATGTCTTTGTCTTACTTCAATCTCAGAATATAGTTTTGTCCAGTTTTTATAAAAAAGTAGTTGAGATTTTTTGTTTATTTTTCCCAATGTATCTAGTAAAACACTATTTTTTGCATATTTAAGAGTCAATTTATGGAACTCTTCACCTACTTTTACTATTTTTTTTCTATCATTGCTTATATCACTCATCTGCTCTACATGTAGAGCTAGTTTTTCAATATCTTCGTTTGTTGAGTGTCTTGCAAACTCAGTTGCTAGAAAACCTTCTATAACTCCTTTTGACTCATAAGTATCATAAATATCTTTCGAAGTTATCTCTTTTACAAATACACCCTTTCTTGCAATCTGCTCTAAAACACCAAGAGATACAAGTTCTAAAAGAGCTTCTCTGATAGGGGCTCTGCTCATTTGGAATTTTTCAGAAAGATGAAGTTCTTTGATTTGTGAACCTTGAGGGTAATCTTCATTTATAATACCACTATATATGTGTTCAATTATCTTCTCTTTTAACGGTTCCTTGGGAGTCAAATTCATTATGAATATCCTTTGTCGACAATATATCTTTTATTGTCGACAATTGTAACTGAAAGAGTATTAATTTTTCTTTAAAGAAAATAGATAAATTAATACTATTAAATCTATTTTTGTTTAGAAAAAATTAGTTTCATTTTGTAACATATACTAAATAAATGTCTTTTTTTTGAAACAATTTTGACACCAATAAGGTTAAAGAGGTTAAACTCATTATAGAAATTTATTTTAAAGGAGTTTATATGACTAAGAAGTTAGCAACTATTGCTTTAGCAGGTGCTTTGAGTTTGCCATTAATGGCTACAGATTTTGTAACAATCGGAACAGGTGGTGTTACAGGTGTTTATTATCCACTAGGTGGATCAATTTGTCGTTT
>JALSME010000007.1 GCA_026987955.1 Sulfurospirillum sp. | reverse complement strand
GCCTATCTCTCTATGGATTGTTAAGACTACAAGGGGTTATGCAAGAAGTCTATTGCTTTTTTTACTCTTTTTAGCCCCTCTTTTAGCAGTGATTTTGTAGTTCCAAAATTCAATCTCACAAAGTTTTTATCTCCAAATCTATCTCCCTCACTAACGCCAATGCCGTATGATAAAAAGTATTCGTATGGATTGTTTAGTTTTAATTCACTCACATCTATCCAAGCTAAGTATGTTGCATCTTGGTCTAACATCTTGATTTTTGGTTCATTTTTTACAAAATCTTTTACTATATCTAAGTTTTCCTTGAGATATTTTCTGAGTTCATAAAGCCATTCATCACATTCACTATAGGCAGTTTTTGTTGCTGTTATAGCTAGTAGGTTGATTTGACTTGTAAGACTTCCTAGAGTTTTTTTAAATTGTTTTCTTAGGTTTACATCTGGTATAACAGCATATGAGCTTTGTAATCCTGCTATATTATATGTTTTGCTTGGAGCTAGCAGAGTAATGGTTCTTTTGAGTATATCACTGTTTAGTGATGCAATTGGTATATGTTTAATATTTTTATTTAAAATCAAATCTGCATGAATTTCATCTGAACAGACTATAAGGTCATGTTTTACACATATATCAGCAAATTTTTTAAGTTCATCTTTTGTAAAAACTGTGCCTCCTGGATTGTGAGGATTGCAGAGCATAAAGAGTCTACATGTAGAGCTAATTGCTTCTTCAAACTCTTCAAAATCAACTGTCCATCTGTTGTTTTTTTCTTTAAGTGGTACTGTTATAACATTTTGATTTGCATCTTTTGGAGCTTTGATAAAGTGAGGGTATATAGGTGTAGTTGTGATGACATCTTGAGTATCAATTGCTCTACATGTAATGTTCATACCACTAACAACTCCAGGAAGCCACACTATCCAGCTAGATTCTATCTGCCAATTATAGTGCCGTTTTATAAAATCAACTACTGCTTGGTTTGTTTCTTTATCTACATCAGTGTAGCCAAATACACCATGTTCTACTCTTTTTTGAAGTGCATCTATTACAGATTTTGGAGCTTTAAAATCAGTATCTGCAACCCACATAGGTATAACATCTTGACCTTTGTATCTTCCCCATTTTTCACCTTCAACTACTGTTCTGTCTACGGTTTCATTAAACATATATATACCTTTATATCCATCTTAAGAGTTAGCACTTATTTATAACTGCTTTGCTTACTTCTACATTTTCAACAATAATATTATTTATATTTAACTCTTTTATGCTATCTTTTTCTCTATTACTGTGTACTTTAACCAATATTTTATCGTTAGGAACAAATGTCTTTAAAGTTTCACAAATTTGATAGAGTTTTTTAGGATTGTCAATGGCAACTATAATTTTTTTGGCATCTTTTAGGTATGTATTTTTAAGTATATCTTTTTTTAGAGCATTACCAAATATAATTGGCTCATCATTTTTAAGACCTTTGTAGTAAGAGTGTATGTCATTTTCTACTATAATATACAAGTCACCTCTGCTTTTAAATGCATTAGCAACACTTTGTCCAAATTCTCCATAACCCAATATAACAACATGATCTCGTATCTTTTCTGTCTGCATTTGAGTAATCTCTTCAGTTGGGTCATCTTTTTTTATAACTTTGTCTGTTATTTGTGTTAGATTTTTAAGTATGATAGGTGTTAAAACCATAGATATAACTATAGTTACAATCATAACTTGTGAGTAAGGAGCAATAATAAGCTCATTAGAACGAGCTAGTTCTAAAATTGCGAGTGAAAATTCACCAATTTGTACAAGAGTAAGAGCTGTTTTAAAACTAGTTTTTTTATTTTCTTTTAGCCTAACAATTGTAAATATAATGATAAATTTTAAAATGACAATAGAGATTAGAAGAAGAGCTATAATGTGCATGTATTGCACTATGATACTAAAGTCTATTTGCATACCAACTGTTATGAAAAAAACTCCTAAAAGAATATCTCTAAATGGTATTAAATCCGCTTCTGCTTGATGCTTGTACTTGGTTTCCGCAATAAGCATACCTGCAATAAAAGCACCAAGTGAGTATGAAAACCCAAGTTCATGAGCTAGGTAAGATGACCCAATAGCTAAAAAGAGAATCATACCAATAAAAAGTTCATCAGAATTTGTTTTTATGATAATTTCAAGCAGTCTTTCTAGCATGAACTTACCTGATATATAGAGTATTACCATAAGTATGAGTGCATTTATAAAAGTTGATAGTAGTACCGAAACTATATCTCCATCACTATTTGATAGAAAACCTAAAAGAAGGAGTATTGGAATAACAGCTATATCTTGCATAATTAGAATACCTAATGATCTTTGACCGTATCTTTTATTGATCTCGCCTGTTTCATTAAAAGTTTTAAGTACAATAGCGGTAGAAGATAGTGCAATAGCAACTGAGAGAACTATTGACATAGATTTTTCTAAGTCAAAAACCATGGTACACACAGCATAAACGATAAGGCTTGTAATAATAATTTGCATAGAACCAGCTACAAATACCTCATAACGCATTTTTTTAAGATGAGATATTGAAAATTCAAGACCTATTGTGAACATAAGAAAAACAACACCAAACTCTGCTATCTCTTTTAGGTCATGATTATGTACCGCTTCATGAAGCCCAAAACCATATGCAATAATTGTACCTGTCGTAATATAGCCAATTATTGTAGGTAAATGTATCTTTTTAAGTATAATGTTGCATACTAGTGATATAAGAATTGTATATACAATTATGCCAAGCATGTAAAACCTTTTATAAAATATTTAACATATTATAGTAAAATAAAATAAAAAGGATGTCAAATTGAGTTGGACAGTAATATTTATTGTGGGAGTTATATTCTATTTTTTAACTAGAGGCTATAGGGATGTAGATTATCAACATATAAATATCAATAAAAAACAGAATTTAAAAGGAGACTTAGCGGACCATGAAGCCGGACTTTTAGTAGCTCTTATGGCAAAAGTTGCTAAAGCAGATGGGAAAGTTTGTGAACTTGAGGCACAAATGCTTGGTAATACTTTTACTGATATTTCAAGAGTTTTTGAAAATTCAAATGAAATAAGGGAAGAGTTAAAAAAGATATACAAAAAAGAGATGCAGAGTTTTGAAAATACCCTTGAAATTGCACAAAAATACTTAAATTTAACAAGAAGAGATTATCGTAAGAGATTAGGTGTTATGGAGTATCTTCTAAATCTTGCTTTTATTGATGGAGATTTTACTAATGAGGAGCTGATGATATGTGAAGATATATCAAATACCTTAGAGATAAAACAGAGTGACTTTAAAGCACTTATATCTAGATTTGAGCAATTCTATGCACAGCGTGAGGCTCAAAAAGGCATGGATTTAGAAAAAGCATATGATACATTGGGTCTAAAAAAAGGTGTAGATTTTTCTATTGTTAAAAAAGAGTATAGGAAGCTTGTAAGAAAAAATCATCCAGATATATTGATGGGACAGGGTAAAGAGCAGTCTATCATAGACGAGGCTACAAGAAGGCTTCAAGAGATTAATGAGGCTTATGAAATCATAAAGAAAGATTTAGTATAATCGCGTAAATACATATAAGGTAAGGGTAAAAAGTGAGAGCATTAATCAGTGTAAGTGACAAAACAGGTGTAGTTGAGTTTGCAAAAGAGTTAGAGGTTTTGGGTTATGAGATTATCTCAACTGGTGGAACTTTTAAACTTTTGAAAAGTGAGGGTGTAAAAGCAATTGAGATAGATGAAGTAACAAAGTTTCCAGAGTGTTTTGAGGGAAGAGTTAAAACTCTGAATCCTTTTGTACATGGCGGTATTTTGTATCGTCGTGATAAAGAATCACATATAGCACAAGCTAAAGAGCTTGGTGTTGAGGGGATAGACTTGGTTTGTGTAAACCTTTACCCTTTTAAAGAGACTATCACTAAAACAGATGATTTTGATGAGATTATAGAAAATATTGATATTGGTGGACCAGCCATGGTTAGAAGTGCAGCAAAAAATTTCAATAGTGTTTTGATTGTAACTGATGTAACGGATTTTGATATAGTTATAGATGCTTTAAAAACTGATAAAAATACTATAGAGTTTAGACGAGATTTGATGATAAAAGCATATGAGCATACAGCGGCATATGATAGCATGATTGCAAACTATATGAACAAAAGATTCAATGACGGTTTTGGACAAAAGCAGTTTATAGTTGGAGAAAAGGCTTTTGATACAAGATATGGTGAAAATCCACACCAAAAGGGTGCTTTGTATGAGTTTGATTACTTTTTTACAAACAATTTTAAAACACTAAAAGGTGAAGCAAGCTTTAATAATATGAATGACATAAATGGTGCAGTTAAAATCGCTGCATCTTTTGGATCAGCTCCTGCAGTTTCTATTATAAAGCATGCAAATCCTTGCGGTTTTGCAATTGGTAAGAACCTTCTTGATTCATATGAAAAAGCACTAAAATGTGATCCTGTTTCTGCTTTTGGTGGAGTGGTTGCTATAAATGGAACTCTCGATGTTGCTTTAGCAACTAAAATCAATGAGATTTTTGTAGAGGTAATCATAGCGGCAAATGTAGATAAAGAGGCACTTGCAGTTTTTGAAAAGAAAAAAAGAATTAAAATATTTACACAAGAGAGTAAGTATCTAGTGTTAAATGATGATGATTATGATTTTAAGCATGTAGATGGTGGATTTGTTTACCAAAATAGTGATAAAGTTGAAGATGACGAAGTAAGTAGCTCTACATGTAAGACTAAAAGAGTCGCTACAAAAGAAGAGATAGGTGACTTGGAGATAGCAGTAAAAGTTGCTGCACTTACAAAGTCAAATTGTGTTGTTTATGTTAAAAACTCTGCAATGGTAGCAATTGGAATGGGTATGACAAGTCGTATTGATGCTGCAAAATCAGCTTTAAGAAAAGCAGAAGACATGGGTATCGACCTAGAAGGCTGCTCTATGGCAAGTGAAGCATTTTTCCCATTTAGAGATTCTATAGATGCAGCAGCCAAGGCAGGAGTAAAGTCTATAGTAGAGCCAGGAGGCAGCATAAGAGATGATGAAGTAATAGATGCTGCAAATGAACATGGAATAGCACTGTACTTTACAGGAACAAGGCACTTTCTACATTAAACTTGACACATGTCATAGTAATTTAAGATAGTATATGAGATAATCGCATACTATCTAGTTTTAATATAAGGGCAAATATGAAATTGACTACTGTGTATTGGGCTTGTAATGATTAAAAAAAGTATAGGTTTAAAAATCGCATTTACATTGATTCCGGTTCTGCTTATTTGTTTTACTATCTTACAGTTTGTAATAGTAAATGAATTTCAAAAATCGTCTACTAAGCAGAGTGAGAGAAGTTTAAATACCTTTAGTCAATCTGTCTTTCAAACAGTAAGAGCTGCTATGAACTTAGGTGACCCTGAAATGATTAAAAAATCACTTGACGATGCATCTAAGATGGATGGTATAAAAGAGCTTAAAATACATAAGTCTCAAACTGTTATTGATACATTTGGAATGAATGAAAAACCTACTAATGAGCAATTAATTAAAAATCTTCTTAAAAATCCTGAAGTTAAAAGTATTATGTTAGATGATGATAAGGGACATAGACTTAGGTTGCTAAGGCCTTTAGTTGCAACAAATGAGTGTTTAAGTTGTCATGCTATGAACAAAAAAGGTGATGTATTAGGTATTATGGATATGACATATTCTTTTGAGAATATTGATAATAGTATTAATAGTAGTAGTTATAAATTTTTTATGATTTTTATGATTTCACTAATTTTGACAGCAGTTGTTGTAATGCTAGTGCTTAAAAAAGTAGTTGGAGATCCAATTCTGACTTTAAAAAATAGAGTTAAAGATTTAGCAGGTGGGGAGGGTGATTTAACTTCTAGAGTTGTTATTACAAGTCAAGATGAGATAGGAGAAGTTGGTGAATATATTAATAAATTTATAGAAAAGACTCAAGCAATTATTGTATCTTCTAAGAAGTCTGCTCATGAGGTTAAAGTTACTGATGATAGACTTAATGCCAATGTTAAAGATATTTCAAAAAGTGCAAAAAAACAAATACTAAATGTAAATCAAACATTTGAAATAATGAAAAATATAAAAGAAAATCTTGATATTACAGAAGAGCTATCAATAAATACAGCAGAAGACAATATGGCTTCATATAAGATTTTAGAGCATATGAGTATGTCGCTTAATAGTGTAGTAGAAAAAATTTTAGTATCTAGCCAAAATGAGCAAGAGATGTCTGTTCAAATTAGATCTGTAGTAACCCAAACTGAGCAGATTAAAGGTATTCTTGAGATGATTAAGGATATAGCAGATCAAACTAATCTTTTAGCATTAAATGCAGCAATAGAGGCAGCTCGTGCAGGTGAGCATGGCCGTGGCTTTGCTGTAGTTGCTGATGAAGTTAGAAAACTAGCAGAGAGAACACAAAAATCACTTACAGAGATTGATGCAACAATAAATGTTATAGTACAAGGTGTAACTCAGTTAAGTAGCTCTATGGAGATAAATTCAGTTGCAATGAAAGATGTTTCAGATAGTGCAGAAGAGGTTAGGGCAGAAGCAGAACAAACACAACTTAAAACATCCGAAACTATTGATATTGCTAAAGATGCATCTAAGAAAGTAGTTGAAATTTCGCATATGACAAAAAGTATGATGGATCATATGAATGAAACAGTAGATACTTCTACAAATAATGAAAAAATAGCAGAAGAACTAGCAGATATTTCTAAAGATATGACAAATATTGCACATGATTTAGAAAAAACACTATCTGTATTTAAAGTGTAGATATTAGTTCGACTTTTTCTTCAAGTTCTAGGTATTGCTCTATAAGAGGCTCAAGTTGAGCCTCTTTTTTATTTAGCTTTTCACTTAATTTGGTTAGACCAATTTTTTGGTAGCATTCAGGATTTTTTAGGCATTCTTGTAGTTCTTCTATCTCATTTTCTATTTTCTCTATATCTAGAGGTAGAGACTCATACTCTAGCTTCTCTTTATATGTAAGTTTGACTGTTCTGTTTGTTGTTATTTTTGTTTTAGTTTTTTCATCCTTAGATGTGAAAGTATCTAGTTCAATAATCTCTTTTTCAATTTCAAGATACTCACTATATGTTTGGTAACTCTCTTCTATTTTACCATTACCCTTAAATATATATAATTTTTTTGCAATTTTATCAACAAAGTATCGATCATGACTTACAAATATAACTGCACCTTGAAAACTTTGTATATACTCCTCAAGTATATTTATAGTTGGAATGTCTAAATCATTTGTGGGCTCATCTAAAATAAGACAATCAATCTCTTTTGTGAACAATAGGGCAAGTGCTACTCTGTTTTTTTCACCACCGCTAAGAAATTTTATTTTTTTATTAAGGTGTTCTTTGGGAAAAAGAAAGTTTTTTAAATATCCAAAAACATGCATATTTCTTCCTCTTACATCTACTCTATCTCCACCATTTGGGCAAAATATTTCAGTTATATTCTTTTCCTCATCAAGAGATGTTCTTTGTTGATCAAAATAACCAATACTAAATTCACCTTTTTTAAAAGAACCACTATCAACTTTTAATTCTTCTAAAAATATCTTAAGAAGAGTAGACTTTCCAGCCCCATTTTTACCTACTATAGCTATCCTATCGTTTTGTAGAATTCTACCACTAAAAGATGTTATTAATTTTTTATTGCCAAGTTTTAGATGTATATCATACATTTCAAATAACATTTTTTGTTTGTTAGTTGATTTTTCTTGGTTAAAGTTTTTTTGCTCTCGTTCAAGTTCTAGTTTCATTTTATGTATTAAAGATGGATTTTTTTTAGCATTTTCTCTTAGTTCAAAGACTCTTTGTTTTCTTCCTTCATTTCTTTTCAATCTAGCTTTTACCCCTCGTCTAAGCCATGCTTCTTCACTTTTTAAATGCTTAAGTAGTGTATCATGGCTTTTTGATAAACTCAATAACAGGGCCTCTTTTGCACTAAGATATTTGTCATATCCCCCTTGAAAAGTTCTTAGTTTACAATCGTCAATTTCAACTGTTTTTGTTGCTAGTCTATCTATAAAGTATCTATCATGAGAGATAAAAACAATAGTAAATTTCTCTTTTAAAAGCATCTCTTCAAGAAATTCAACCATATAAACATCAAGGTGGTTTGTTGGCTCATCAAGAAGAAGGATATCTGGTTTTTTAAGAATAAGCCCTGCGAGTGTTACTCTTCTTTGTTCTCCACCACTGAGCATGCTTACAGGATAATCCTCATACTCTTTTAGTCTAAATTGCTGCAAGACTCTTTCTATCTTATCATCAAGATTCCATGCATTGTGAGTATCTAAAAAGTTTGTTAAATATTCTTGCTTTTTTAGCAAATCACTATTTTCAAAATCGTTAGCAAGTTTAATTGTTAAGTTTTCATACTCTGTTTTTGCATTTTTTAGATCACTTAGCTCCGCTTCAATTGCATCTTTTACGCTTATATTATCTTCAAAGACAGGTGATTGATTTAGCATCTCTACCTTTATGCCATTTTGTATAATTCTTCTGCCTTCTTCAAAGTCCAATGTATTATTGATGATTTGCATAAGTGTAGATTTTCCACCGCCATTTTTTCCGATAATACAGATTCTATCACCTTTGCTGACGAAAAAGTCTATATCGTTCAGTATTTGTTGTGATTCATAAGATTTACTAATGCCAATTAGATCTAAAAGTGCCAATATGTCTCCATTTGTTAGACTGTAATGGGTTATTCATTAAGTCTATTATATATTTTGTAATTTTAACAAGTTTTAGCTAGAATGTAGTTAAACTCAAATTCTACCGTATAATCTGGGTTAAAAGGGAGTCATATGAGTAATCGTGAATGTATGGAAAGCTTAAAACAAGAGCTTGAAAATGCAAGAGAAAAGCTTATGAATCAATTTTATGTTGACTACCTAAGCTCACTACCAAATTTATATAAGCTTAGAAGTGACCTTGAAAAAAATGAAAACTTTACTCTTCTTGTTCTTAATATTGATAATTTTAAAATTTTAAATGATTTTTATGGTTTTATTGTTGGCGATTTTATTTTAGAATCAGTTGCAAATAAGCTAAAACAATTCTTTAAAACTACACCTGTTTATAGAGTTGCAAGTGATGAGTTTGCAATAGTGTTAGATAAAAAAATGAATTTTTATGAACTTAGAGACTATTTGCATGAAATTTCACAAAAGATATCTCATTTTGAGTTTTCATATGCAAATACACAAATATATGTTGATTCTACACTTTCAAGCTGCTCTAGTAGCACAAATGAGAATATATTTTCAAAAGTGAATATGGCATTGAAGTATGCAAAAGAGGAGGGGTTAAAGTTTTGGATATATGAAGATGATATGAAAACAGGCAATGAATATGAAAAAAATATTAATTTTGCAATTAAAATCAGGAAAGCTTTAAGCAGTGATGGATTAATACCATATTTTCAACCAATAATAGACAACAAAACAGGCAAAATAGTTAAGTATGAAGCACTTTCAAGATTGGTAGATGATTGCAATATCGTTCATGCTCCAAATATGTTTATACCAGCAGCTAAAAAAATTAAAGTCTATGATATAGTGACAAAAGAAATTATAGATAAAACTTTTAAAATATTTAAAGATAACAATTTAGAATTTAGTATTAATCTATCCTTTGATGATATAATTAATCCAGATATATATAACTTTATAATCGAAAAACTTAGAGTTTCTAAAATGGGTGATAGAGTTACTTTTGAGCTTTTGGAGTCTGAAAAAGTAAAAGATTTTAAAAAGGTAATTCGTTTTTTTAATGAGATAAAAAGGTTCGGTGTAAAAGTAGCTATCGATGATTTTGGTAGTGGATTTTCAAATTTTTCATATATGACAAAGCTTAGTCCAGATTATATTAAAATAGATGGTAGCCTAATTAAAGAGCTTGATTGTGACAAAAATGCTCAAATTGTAGTTGAAACTATAGTGAGTTTTGCAAAAAAACTTGGCATTGAAACAGTTGCAGAGTATGTCCATACAAGTACCATACTTTCTACTGTTAAGAGTATGAATATAGATTACTCCCAAGGTTTTTATATAGATAAGCCACATCCTGAGATAAATCTGCTATAATTCCACAAAAAATAATTAGGAAAATTTTATGTTTGAAATTATGTTAGTAGTGTATGTTATATATACTATTGCTAAAATATATATAAGTGTGGCAGAAGCTAGGTTTGTAGCGAGTAGAAAAGATGGAAAAGCTGTTATTCTTAGTGAAAAGAATTTTAAAGAGGCAGGAGAGTATAAAATTGAAACTAGTAAGATGTCAATAGTGAGTTCACTTTATGATTTGTTGATATTCTTTGCATGGATTGGATTTGGATTTAAAGCATTAGATAGTGTGATTAACTTTGAGAATAGTATGCTCTATACAGTTGCTTATATACTTGCTTTTTCAGCTATAAACTTTATACTTGGTCTTCCTTTTGATCTGTATAAAACATTTAATTTAGATAAGCGTTATGGTTTTTCAACTATTGATATTAAAACTTATGTATTGGATCAAATTAAGGGTGCGGGAATGTTCTTAATATTTGGATCATTACTGATTTGGCTTTTAGCATTTATAATTGAGAGTTTTGAAAACTGGTGGATATATGGTTTTGGGGCTGTGTTTATTGTTGTTCTTTTTATCAATATGATATATCCAACACTAATTGCTCCTATTTTTAATAAGTTTTCACCATTAGATAACGAAGAACTTCAAACAGCGATAGAAAATTTGCTTAACAAAGCTGGTTTAAAAAGTAGTGGAGTTTATAAAATTGATGCAAGTAAGAGAGATAAAAGATTAAATGCATACTTTGGTGGACTTGGGAAATCCAAACGAGTTGTTCTTTTTGATACACTAGTTAAAAAACTTGAAACCAAAGAACTGTTAGCAGTTTTAGGGCATGAACTTGGACACTTTAAGCATGGTGATATTGTGAAAAATATAGGAGCAAGTGCAGTTATGCTCTTTGTTATGTTCGCTTTTTTTGGAAATATTCCTCAAAGTATTTTTGATGGTATTGGTGTTGAAAAAACTCCACATATGATTTTAATACTTTTTTTACTTCTTTCTTCTGTTTTATCATTTTTAATGATGCCTCTTTTTGGACTTCTAAGCCGTCATAATGAGTATGCTGCAGACGAATACGGAAGCGAGTGTGAGAGTAAAGAGGCATTGGCTAGTGCCTTAATGAAACTTGCAGATGAGAATAAAAGTTTTCCACTTTCTCATCCACTTACAGTTGCATTTTACCATACACATCCAGCATTAACTGAAAGACTAGAAAAGTTAGGTGTTGATGTTAGTTAGAGATGTTCTAATTGAAGCTACAAGGCGAATAAAAAGTATAAGTGATATACCAAATAAAGAGGCTAGAATACTTTTGTCTTTTTATCTCAAAAAAGATCAAATTTGGATAATTACTCATGATAATGAAAATATTGAAGAAGAAGGATATTTTGAACTTATAAAAAGACGAGAGAAAAATGAACCTATTGAGTACATAACAAATAGTGCAAATTTTTACGGAAAAGAGTTTTATGTAGATTCAAATGTTCTCATTCCAAGGCCAGAAACAGAGCTTCTAGTCGACCAAGTAGTTTCTATATGTAGAGGCATGAAAAGACCTCGTATTGTTGAGATAGGGACAGGAAGTGGGATAGTATCTATTATGTTAAAATATCTTATACCAGATGCGGAAGTAACAGCAATAGATATAAGTGAAGAAGCTCTAAATATTGCAAAAGATAATGCTATAAAACATAATCAGAAGATAGAATTTATTTGTAGTGATTTATGTGAAAATTATGTAGAGAAAAACTTTGATATATTGGTTTCAAATCCACCATATATAGCAAATGATGAAGTTTTAGATATAGGTCTTTCTTATGAGCCAAGTTTAGCTTTATATGGTGGAGGTATTGGAGATGAAATACTGCGTAAAATCATAGATATTTATCAAGAAAAAAATATAAAGTATTTAGCATGTGAAATGGGCTATGATCAAAAAGAGAAAATTGACAACTATATTGAAAACTTAGCTCTACATGTAGAGTATTATAAGGACTTATCTAATTTAGATAGAGGTTTTGTTATAGAAAGAAGTTAAACTTCTTTCTATAAAGATGGTTTTTATTTTAGTCCATTTGATGGCGTATATATGTAGGAATATCCAAGTAGTCTTCTTGACCTTCATACCCACCACTTACTTTTCTAAGGCGTGTTATTCTCTCTGTTTTTATTGCTTCTTGAGATTCATTTAGAAGTTTTAACTCTTTTGTCTTTTCTATTTTATTTTCAAAACCAGTTGCTACAATAGTAACTTTTACACTATCATCTGCCATGGTATCATCCGTTGTAGTTCCAAAAATTACATCTGCATCTTCATCTGCACTATCATACACTAAGTTCATAGCTTCACTTATTTCAGAAAGTGGGCATGTTGCAGGTATTTGGAAGTTGATAAGAACTCCTAGTGCACCATTGATTGACATATTATCTAGCAGTGGGGATTCTATGGCACTTTTAACAGCTTCACTTGCAGCTCCCTCACCACTACTTTCACCAACACCCATAAGTGCCATACCTCTGTGACTCATAACTGTTTTAACATCGGCAAAGTCAACATTTATGTTACCTTGACTAGATGAAAGAACAACTTGACTCATACCACCAACAGCACGACTTAGTACATCATCAACAATTTTAAAGCTATCTTGTATACCTAATCCACGCTCTACAATAGAAAGAAGTTTATCATTTGGAATGACAACAATAGAGTCACTCTCTTTCTTTAACTCATTTAAGCCAGCCTCTGCTAGCTTCATTCTCTTTCTACCTTCAAATATAAATGGTTTTGTTACGACTGAAACAGTAAGTGCTCCAATCTCTTTTGCTGCTTGAGCAATGATAGGAGCAGCACCAGTCCCTGTTCCTCCACCAAGCCCAGAAGCTACATAGACTATATCTGCACCTTCAAGTGCACTTTTAATCTCTTCATAACTTTCTAGTGCCGATTCTTTTCCAACTTCTGGTTGCATACCTGCACCAAGTCCCTTAGTCTTTTTTTCACCAAGTTGTAACTTTGTTATTGCCTTTGAGTGGTCTAATGCTTGTGCATCTGTATTAGCAACTATAAGGTCAATACCACTTACACCTTGTGCTATCATGTGGTTGACCATGTTTCCACCGCCACCACCAACACCGATTACTTTTATTTTTGCACCATAAACATTTTTTGCTTCTTCTATACTAAAACCACTCATAGTATCTCCTAGATATTTTTTTAATTTTATTTAGACTGCTTTTAAAACAGTTGTGTCATACGATTCCAGACTTTGGTAAAAAGCCCATCGCTACCATCTTTATCGTCAATTTTTATATTTGCTAATTTATCTTTAGCACTTTCTATTCCACTATCATTTATACTTAATTCTTTGTTGTTATCACCATTTAAAATATCTTGCATATCTGCACTTGGTGCAATTGCTTCATCTTTATATCTTAGTTTTTTATTTGAATCAATTTCATATGGTGTAAAGTGACCAGCTCCATACAAAACAAGTCCAATAGCAGTAGAATAACCAGGATCTCTAAGTGTCTCAAAAAGACCTTCCATTTCTTTTGGCTTAGCAACCCTTACAGGCATATTATCAAATATAGCAGATGCTAAATCTCTAATACCACCTAGTTTAGTCATTCCACCAGTAAGAACAATACCAGCACCAAGCTGATCTTTGTATCCACTATCTTCAAGAGACTTAGCAAGTATCATAAGAGTCTCTTCTACTCTAACATATATTACATTTGAAACAATATCCAAAGATACTTCATGAGTAGAACCATCATCTCCAATTACAGGAAGTTCTATAAGATCACTAGAGTTTCCATCTAGTGAGCCATAGTTGATTTTGATGTTTTCTGCAGCCCCTAGAGGTGTGTGTAGTGCTGTTGAGAGGTCATTGGTAATGTTGAGTGAACCAACACCTAAAAAGTCATTGTATCTTATAGCACTATTTGTGTGGACTACAAGATTGCATGTTGCACCACCAACATCTATGACAGCAACACCAAGCTCTTTTTCATCACTATTTAGAATTGCTATACTAGATGCATAGCCACCTAGAACAATATTGTCAATATTTACGCCAGCTGACTTAACTGCTTTTTCTAGATTACTAAGGGAAGATTTTTGTGCTGTAATTATATGTGTTTGTACTTCAAGTCTTGCTCCATTCATTCCAAGAGGATCATCAATAAACTCTTGATCATCAACCTTGAAGTTATATGGAAGTATATGAAGTTTTTCATATTCATTAGGAATATTTGCATTGTGATCAGCCATTTGCATAGCTCTATTTATCTCTCGTATGCCAATATCACGATTAGGAATGTTAACAATTCCACTACTATTTATACTTTTGGTATATGCTCCAGATATAGAAACAATTACTTTTTCATATTGAGTGCCAGCTACCCTTTTTGCATCGTTTAGTGCATTTTGGATAGATTTGGAGGCTAGCTCAATATTGGTAATAATCCCTTTTTTAAGTCCTTGAGATTTAGCAATACCTGCACCAAGAATCTTAACATCATCATCACTTTTTTCTGCGATAATGGCACAAATCTTACTTGATCCAATGTCAATTCCTAAGATTGTTGTACTCAATTATTTTCCTTTATAGAATTGTTCTACATCGTATCTTTTTTTCAGATTTAAAACTAAGTTTTTGTTTATCTCAGCTTGTTTCATCTGTTTGATACTGTCATTTACAAGCGTAGCATACTTTTCTGCTTTAACATTACTAAGCAAATCTTGTTCCAAAATTTTGTATAAAACAGCCTTGTTTCCTATGATTTTGTAGTTTACTAGTTTGTTGTTGTCAAATACAAAATTTATAAATTCTAAGCTCTCTACTTGAGTTAGTCCATTTATTACTTTTGCACTGTCTCTGCTAATGAATCCAATATCTCTTCCGTTAAATATTCCGAGTCTAGCTTCTGCTTTTTTAGCTAGTGCAGATACTTTTTTCTCTGCCTGAAGTTTTGCTAGTATTTGTGCTTTTGCCTCTTGGTATGGTTTTGGCTCAGGATTTTTAATGCCTATGATTTTAACAATGATATAACCATTTTTTGTCTCAATTGGTTTTAGTACAGTTCCAATTTTTGCTTTTTTAAGTTGCTCAACAGGAAATTCTGTATCACTAAGTTTTACATTCTTTTCTCCAGTTGCATTCATTTGAGATTTTTTAAATAACAAATAAGTCTCTAGTGCCTCTCTTTTTGAAAGTTTAAGTCTGTAATCTTTTTCTACATCTACTCTCGCATCAGCAAAACTCAAGATTTTTCCGTCTGCTGCTTTATAATTATGTCTTTTTTCTTGATAAAAAGCTTTTAATTTTTCTTCGTCTAATTCTTTTTGTGTCAGTGCAACTTCTATTGTACTTAAATCATAACTTTTTTCTGTTAAGTACTCCGTCTTGTGTTTATCCCAGTATTTTTTGATCTCATCTTCACTTACAACAGCTTCACCCTCATCTAGTGTTATGATATCAATTGCAACTCTATCTTTCATAAACATAGATGATGTAAACAATTCCTCTTCAGCTTTTGTTGGCTTCAGTTTTAGTACATTTTGTACTTTTGCGAGTAGCAGTTTTTTCCCAAGGCCAATCTCATAGTCTTTAGGTTTTATTTGTGATTGCTTTATTACTCTGTAGTATGTCTCTTTATCAAATACACCATTTTTTTGAAAAGCTGTATCACTTGCAAGTGCTTGTTTTATCTCACTATCCATCACTCTTAATCCAATCTCATCTGCATATGCTAAAATTAGTGTTTCATTGATGATACTTTCAAGAACTATTTTTTCAAGTCCCATTTGGTCTGCTTTTTCTTGAGTAAGTCCTCCACCTAACATGTTATTATAAAAGTTGTAGTAGTTAGCATATGCTAGTTGATACTCTTGAACAGTAATTTTTCTATTTTCTACTTTTGCTATTGCAGAAGCACGATCAGAATTAAAGTCATAGGCTCCCCAACCAACAAAACCCGCACCAACAAACGCTATTACGCTTATCCATATTGTTACAACCAAGTATTTTTTGTGACGCTGCATCCAAGTAATCATCTATATCCCTTGTGGACTAAGAAAAGTCCATTTTATTTTAGCTATAATTTTATCTTTATTGTTATTAAACGACCATAAAGTCGAAGATTTGTATGATAAAATGAGTAAAAAAGTGTAGAATTAGCAAAAAAGATTTAGAATATGTCTAACACTTATATTATTTTGTGAAAAAATCATTTTAAAAAGGAGAAGTTGTATGAATAATATAATTATAATTATAACAGATATATTGATTAGGTTAGCTAACATCGTAAGTGACTTTTTAAAACTGAGTAAGAGTCTAAATATGAGTTCTGTTTTACCTTTATATATACTAACAACTAACACTAATAACTATGCAACTAAGTAATAATTATACTACAGTATTTGTAGCTGGTTATGGTAACTCTGAATCAAAACACTGGCAAAGGCTTTGGTTTAACTCTATTAAGAGTTCTTGCTGGGTAGAACAAAAAGAGTGGAACAATCCAAATAAAGATATATGGATAAAAGAACTTGAAAATACTATGTTGCATATAGAAGGTCCTATAGTTATTATTGCTCATAGTATAGGCTGCCATACTGTTGTGGAATGGGTAAAAAAATACTATAAAGCACAAGAAATAATCGGAGCATTACTAGTAGCACCACCTGATACAAATCAAAAAAACTTTCCAAAAGAGATAAAAGGATATAAAAATCCTCCACTAGAAAAACTTCCATTTAGGTCAGTATGTGTATTGAGTAGTAATGACCCATATTCAAGTGAGGTAAAAGCAGAATTTTTAGCAGATAAATGGGGGAGTAAAGTGGTACATATAGGCTCAAAAGGACATATAAATTTAGCCTCAAATTTAGGAATCTGGGAAGAGGGCAAAGAAATTTTAACTCAAATGATA
>JALSME010000006.1 GCA_026987955.1 Sulfurospirillum sp. | reverse complement strand
AATCAAGTGAACGAAGTAGTTTTTCTGTCTCTTTTATCTCTTTTATACTAATTTTATGTTTTTTTTCTATCATTCTTAAGATGTGGAATACCTCAGTGACAGATATACCGTGTACATCTTTTTTAATTAAAGTTGCTTTTTTATTTTTTATAACAACATTAATGAGATTTTTTCTACTATATTGCATAAAATATGTCAATACAAGCTTATCTGTATGCTCTTTTTCTATACAAACTGCTACTTTTTCAGTTATATTTGGTACCTCAGGATAGAGTGATTCAAAATCTTGTTTATCCATATATCCTAAGTATACCTTTGTAAAAAGATCAATATACCTCGTACATGTAGAGGTTTTTAAAAATTCCATATTTAGTATGCTTTTTTGATCTGATCTGAGTTTATGCATCATCCATGTTAGTGAGTTATAGTATTTAAAAGGAAATACTTTTAGTTCAGAATCTGCAACAAGATTTTTTGCAACATGTTTGATAAAGGGTTTTCTTTTGTAATTTTTATTAGATTTTAGATGGTTGTATATATTCTCAACATCAAATGGCTTTGTAAACCAAACAGTACAGTAATCAGGCATTTTATTACCCCCAACTGCACCTTTATTAAGTATAATTAGAGCTTTTATCTCTTTATTTGGAAACAGAGTTTCTAAGAGAGCTTTCTTTTTTCTAAGTCTTCGTTTTAGGTTTTTTACAGATTTTATGAGAGTCATCTCTACAAAAATAATCTCTTTTTCATTGAAAAATAGTGCATCAAACTCACCAATTTCTATTGATTTTGTTTTGTATACAATCTGTCCATGCATGTCTACATGTAGAGCATTTGAAATGGAGCTTTTTTTAGGAGCATGTGGACCTTTGAGTATAAAATTACCTAATTGTGGATTGTGTTTAGCATAGATTAGAAGTTTCTCGTATAGATAATTTTCATAAACAGCACCAGCAAAAGAGCGGTACGAGCTTAAAAAGTTTGGGGACTCTTTATCTACACCTTGTTGCTCAAGTTTTACAAGATGTCTAATGCTATATTTGTAATAAAGCAGATTGTCGCCTATATTGCTCATATCTATGTTGGCTATGCCTTTTGGAACTTTTAAAATCACTCTTCCTTATTGTTTTTTTGTTTATAATATATTGGTATGATACCATAAAATTACTTGGAGTTTAAATTGTTAAAAAAATTTAGAATTGCTAGCTATATTGAAGGTTTGTCCTTTTTAACACTTCTGTTTATTGCTATGCCTATTAAATATATTGGTGGTAATCCAATACCTGTTAAAATTGTTGGTATGACTCATGGTTTACTTTTTTTCTCATTTGTATTCTTTTTATATATGGCATCAAGTGAACACAGGTGGAGTAAAAAGTTTACTTTTTTAGCATTTTTATCCTCTTTGGTTCCTTTTGGAATGATATTTTTGGAAAAAAAGTTAAAAAAACTAGTTTCTACCTCGTCCGAACTCGTGTGAATAATATAGAAGTTTACAGCTATTTTCTAGTAATGCGATTGTCTTTGCAAGCTGAATTATATCTCTGTCATAAGCATATATCCCGTATCCTTTTATGACCATAATATTGGTGTTTTTCTCTTTCATATATCTGTAAATTTCTATATCAGCTCTTTCATACCAGTCATCAAACTGCTTAGGATCATAAATTTCTATCGAGTTAAATTTTACAGAGCCAAAATAATCTTTTGGTATTATTGATTCATGCTCTAGTGAATATGCGGTTAAAAATGGTGGCATTGCATAGCAAACATATTTTGCTTCGTTGATGTTTTGATATATGTGTAGGTGAATATCTGCATCAAAACTTGCCTCGTTCCATCGGTAATCTTTTTTGGAGTATAGTTCCAAAAAATCATCATTTTTTACATCATCAAAGATAGTATCTTTTTTATTTATAAAAAACTTATTTTGCTCAATTCTTGCTGATAATGAGCCGTGAAAAATTCCTATAAAGTCTTTTCTAAACATAGAAAGAGCAACATGTTTTAAGTCATTTAGTAGATACTCATACACTGATTTAACCTTTTTTTTGGTATTATAACAGAAAAAAGAGTAGAGATAAATGAATATTCCCCATATACCCGTACTGTTAAATGAAGTTAAAGAGACATTTTCTAATCTAAATGATGGCTACATAGTAGATTGTACTGTTGGTTATGGTGGACATAGTGAGGCTTTGTTGGAACAAAATCCAAATATAAAGCTTATCTGTTGTGATCAAGATGAAGAGGCGATTAGGTTTAGTAAAAATAGGTTAAAAAAATTTGAAAATAGAGTCATTTTTGAACATGCAAAGTTTTCAACAGTAATTTCAAAATATTTAGATTTCCCTATTAGAGGTATTTTAGCTGATATTGGTGTTTCATCACTACAGCTAGATAAAAGTAGTCGTGGTTTTGGATTTGAGGGTGAAACACTAGATATGAGAATGGATTCACAAAACCAAATAAGTGCTGCAAATGTGGTTAATGAATACTCTCAGAGTGAATTAGAGATTATTTTTCGTGAATATGGAGAGATGAGAGATTTTAAAAGAGTTGCAAAAACCATTGTAGAAGGTCGACCATTTAAGAGTTCTAAAGAGTTGGCACTAGTGTTAAAAAAGTTAGGTGGAAAGCCAAAAATACATCCAGCTACTCTACCTTTTCAAGCTATTCGTATTGAGGTCAATAATGAACTTGGTGAACTAAATGAGCTTTTAGAATCTATTTATGCTTCAAAATTAAAAGATTGTTTAGTTGCAATTATATCATTTCACTCTCTTGAAGATAGAATAGTAAAAAAGACATTTAAACTCTGGACAAAAAGTTGTATTTGTCCTGTTGGAGTCATGCGTTGTGAGTGTGGAAACAATCACTCTTTGGGAAAAATAGTTACAAAAAAACCTGTAATTCCAACAAAAGATGAAGAGAGGCTAAATCCTCGCAGTAGAAGTTCAAAAATGAGAGTATTTAAACTAAAATGAACAATTTAACTGATAAACAAGAATTACTAGAAGAGTGTGCAAAAGAGAGAAATTTAGATTTTAAATTTCTTCTTTTAGTCTATTTGAGTCTTGCTGTAGCTTTTTTGATAGTATTGCCAAAAATTTATATTAAAAATCAAATTTATTATATCAGTAGAGATATACATAAACTATATTCGGAGAATTCTATTTTGTATGAAGAAAATAAGTATTTAAAACAAAAACTTGAGTCTATTAGGTTTAAAAATCAAGTTTTAGACTCTGTTTTTATTGAATTGGAAAAGTAGTATGATAAGAAACTTTATAAAATTTGCAGTAGATAAGAGTGTTTTGAACCATATTTTTTTAACTTTTCTCTTTGTTATGGCGGTTTTTGCATACAGAAGTATTCCAAAAGAGATTTTTCCTCCATCTAATCTAGACTCTATCTCAATTACTGGTGGATATACAGGAACGAGTCCAGATGTTTTAGATAAGATTGCCGTAAAAAATATTGAAGATGACTTAGTAAATCTAAATAATATAGATAGAATAGAAAGTGTCATACAAAATGGGCTTTTTAAAATCACTATCTATTTAAAACAAGGTGCAATTAAAGGTGAAATACTAGATGATGTTAAAGATATCATCTCTTCAAAGCAACGAGATTTACCAAGTGATATGAATGAGCCTATTGCAAAAATAATGCAGATGAATTATCCTTTAGTTTCTATTGCACTTGCAAGCGACAAAGCAGATAAAGAGCAGATGTTAAAAGTAGCGAATGAGTTAAAATCTAGACTTTCTAAGATAGAAGACTTAAGTGATATAAGCATAAGAGGTGATGTTGATAAAGAGCTTCTTTTTAAGATTGATGATAAAAAACTAAGAGCATATGGCATAAGTGTAGGTGAGTTTTCTAGTGTAATTTCAAATTTAAGTGAGGTTTTTCCTGTTGGCTTAATTAAGCAAAAAGGTGATCATCTTTTTATCAGTACATATGGCGGAGAAAAAGATATATCTAAAATAAATAATACTATATTGAGCATAAGTGGAAAAAAGATATACCTAAAAGATGTTGCAACTGCAGAGTTTGATTATGAAGAGGCAAATGAACTTTCGCACTTTAATGGTGAGCCAAATCTTTCTATTAGCATTAACAAAGCTAAAACTGGAAATGCAATTGCATTAGTAAAAGATATTAGAGTTATATTAAAAGATTTTGAGAAAAAGTACCCAGAATTTAAGTTTCAAACCTATTCAGATTCATCTATTTGGATAAGAAATCGTCTAAATACTGTTATATCTAACATAATATTTGGTTTAGTTCTTGTAGGCTTTTCAGTTTGGATTTTTGTGAGTGGGCGAATTGCTTTTGTAGTTTCACTTGGTATACCTGTTAGTTTTATGATAGGTCTTATTGCAGCTGAATTTATGGGTTATAGTCTTAATATGCTCTCACTCTTAGGTGCACTCATAGCACTAGGTATGCTTGTTGATGAGGCTATTGTTGTAGCTGAAAACATATATAGACATTTAGAAAATGGAGATTCACCACGAGATGCAGCTATTAATGGTGCAGTTGAGATGTTTCCTGCTGTATTAACTGCAACTGCTACAACAATATTTGCGTTTTTACCACTTCTTATTATGAGTGGTGAGATGGGTGTTTTTATGAGATTGTTGCCAATTATGATATCTATTTTACTTCTAAGCTCTCTGTTTGAAGCATTCTACTTTTTACCGCTTCATGCAAAAGATTTTTTAAAAGTAAAAAAGAAAACTAAGAAAAATGAGTCTTTGTGGACATTTTTAAACTCAAAATACTCAAAAATTCTTGGATTTTTGTTGCATTACAAAAAAACAGTGTTTGTACTATTTGTAACAATCGTAATATCTTCTATAGTAGTTTTGGCTAAGAATAGTAAGTTTCAACTCTTTCCAGATTTTGATACAACACAGATTTATATAAGTGGTAAAGTTAATATCAATAACAACATTGAAGATACTCAAAAGATAGTTACAAAGATTGAAAAAATACTATTGGGTAAGTTTTCAGATGATGAAATATCAAGTATAGCATCCATATCTGGTCTTATGCTTGATGCAAAGTATAAACCACATATTGCTGAAAATAACTTTCATATATTTATTGATTTGAAAGATAGAATTCCTGAAAATATTTTTAATAAATATATAAATCCGTATCTTTCTCCAGAATATGATGATACAAATATGAAAAGGGCTAGAAGTGCAACAGAGATTTTAGAAGATATAAAAAAATATACTTTGGAACTTTCAAAAACAGATGATTTTGAAGAGTTTAGAGCAATAGTTCCAGGTGCAGGGATTGTTTCAAGTGATGTTGAGATTGCTTTAAGTGGGGAAAATTTAAGTGTACCAATTAAAAAATTAACAGATGCTATTAAGAATATTGATGGTGCATATAATGTAGAAAATGATTTAAAAGCAGGAAAGAAGGAGTTAAAACTAAGAGTAAATAGTTATGGTCAAATGTTAGGATTTAGTGAGAAAATAATTGCATCACTATTAAGACCATACTTTTTTAAAGCAGAAATTGCAAAGATGTTTTATAATGGAGAGCTTATTAAGATACGCTCACAAGATAGATTAAAAGATACATATGATGCTCTCTCTTCCTTTCATATTGGCATACCAAATAGTAATAAAAAAGTAAGATTAAGTGAGGTAGTTGACTTTGAGTTTAAAGATGGTTTTAGTGATATATATAAAAATGAGGGTGAGAGAATAAGCTCTGTCTTTGCATCTTTAAAAAAGTCACAAATAACATCTGCAGAACTTCTTGCAAAGATAGAACCTCTTTTAGAAGAGTTTAAAAAAGATGGTGTTAAAGTAACTATAAAAGGAGAACAACAGGAGAATCAAAAAATTCAAAAAGAGATGGGTGAGGCAGCTATTATTGCAATTTTTCTCATATTTTTGGCACTTGTCTGGATGTTTGATTCAATACTTCTTTCTGTGACGCTTTTAACAACAATACCCCTCTCTCTCTTAGGTGTTTTTTTAGGACATCTTTTTATGGGAATAAACTTAACAATGCCTGGACTTTTAGGTATTGTAGGGCTTAGTGGGGTTGTTGTAAATGATGGTATTATCATGATGGACTTTATTAAAAAGGCTACTTCTGTTGAAGAAATCATAAAGTTTGCTACAAGAAGACTTAGACCAATTTTATTGACATCAATAACAACTATCTTGGGGCTTTCTACTCTTATATTTTTTGCAGCAGGACAAGCAGTCATACTTCAGCCAATGGCAATCTCTCTTGGATATGGTTTGGCTTTTGCTACAGTGTTAAATCTTTTTTATCTACCTGTCTTATACACTATAATAAAAGGAAAAAAATTAGATGGATAACACGATATTATTAGCTATTTTAGCCATATTGGTTTTTGTGTGCACTATTGCCATAATTTGGCAAATAAAAGCTCTACATGTAGAGCAAAAAGAGTTTTTGTATGAGAAAATAAACCAGATAGAGCAAAAATTGCTTGAGAATTCTAAAAATAGTACAACACAAATAGAAAAAAATGCAGAACTATTTATCAAGATTTCAAATGCACAGCAACAGATGAGAACAGAACAACAGAAGTCTCTCTTTGAAATGAGCAAAGATATACAAATTCAAAGTAGCAAGGATATAGAAAAACTAACCAAAAAGGTTGAAGAAAATCTACAAAATATTAATGATAAAGTAGAAAAAAGACTTTCGAAGGGTTTTGAAAATATAGATAAAACTTTTAAAGATATCATTGTAGGAATTGCAAAAATTGGTGAAGCACAAAAGAAAATAGAGTCTCTTAGTGGAGAGGTCAATTCACTTCAAAGTGTACTTACTGACAAAAAATCAAGGGGTATTTTTGGTGAAGTGCAATTAAATTCTATATTAAATTCTATATTTGGTGATAAAAAGGATCTTTATGATTTACAGTATTCTTTTGATAGTGGAGTTATCGCAGATGCAATTATAAAAGCTCCTGAGCCTTTAGGAATCATAGCAATTGACTCAAAATTTCCAATGGAAAACTATACTCGTATGGTAGAAGATGAGGGCTATAAAAGTATCTTTAAGCAAAACATTAAAAAACATATTAATGATATCGGATCAAAGTATATTATTAAAGGAACAACTGCAAGTATGGCAATACTGTTTTTACCTGCTGAAGCGATATTTGCTGAGATCAATGCTTATCATGAGGAGCTTGTAGAGTATGGAAGGAAAAGAGGTGTGTGGATAGCATCCCCAACAACTCTAATGGCTCTTTTAACAACTATAACAGCTATTGTTAGGGATATAAAAACACAAGAACAAGCAAAGAAAATTCAAGAAGAGCTTATGAAACTCTCTTCAAATTTTAAACTATATAAAAAAAGATGGGATAATCTATCTAAGCATATAGATACAGTTAGCAAAGATGTTAAAGAAATTACAACTTCTACAAATAAAATTTCAAGTGAATTCGAGAGAATTGAGAGAGTTGAGTTTGATGAGAAGCCTTTGATTGATGATGGAAAGTAAAAGATACTTATGACTCTGAAAGAAAAATTGTACATCATATTTGAAGATCCAAGCAGAAGTAAATTAGGACTTTTTTTTAATGGCTTAATATATTTTTTGATTATTGCAAGTATAGTTAATTTAATGCTTATATCAGTTTCTAGTTATAATGAAAAGTATGGAGATATTTTTCAGCTGATTAGGAATATTATTATGCCAATATTTATTTTTGAGTATATCTTAAGACTCTATGCATCTGGATTTTTAAGTAGATATAGAGGTATTAAAGGTAAAATTAAGTATATTTTAACCCCATATGCCATAATAGATTTTTTAGCAATTTTACCCTATTTTTTAGTAACATTTGGAGTTAGCGATTCATTTATTAGAAGCCTTCGCTTATTAAGAGTTTTTAGACTTTTTAGAGCAAGAAAATACATTGTTTTTATGAGATTAATTAAACGAATTATTGGTAATATTAAAGAGGAGTTAATAGTCCTTGTTTTTTTTACTTTTATTGTTATAGTTATTTTGTCATTTATTATGTATGATGTTGAACATGAAGCACAACCAGAGGCATTTAGTGATATATTTACTACTATGTGGTGGTCTGTTGCCACTTTAACAACTATAGGATATGGGGACTTGTATCCAATTACACCCTTAGGTAGAATTTTGACATCATTTATAGCAATAATCGGCATAGGATTTGTAGCAATTCCAGGAGGAATGTTTGCTTCTGAGTTTATGAATGAAATAATGAAAAAAAAGAAAAAAAAATTAAATCTAAAGATACATCTAATATCTGTTTAAAGTGTGGATCTAAGTTAATAAATATTAAAAAAAATATTGATGTAAATAGTGGAAAAAAAGTTCTATTTGTTAAGGATTTGCATGAGTGCAGTAATTGCTATTTTACTTGGTTAGAAGATAAACTAATCAATACTATCAAATAACTCTGGTCTATACTCAAAATGCATGGTATCGTAGTGATACCATCGTCCACCCCATATAAAACCGTATTTTTCAAATATATCGACTATTTCTTTTGGAACTTTGTTTTTGTATCTGTAATTTTTATCCCACTTCCAGTATGCTGATTGGTTTATATTGAGATCTATTGCAATTCCATAGCTATGAGCACTTAGTCTATTGGTATCTTTTATATATCTGTACTTATAAGTTCCTGCTATATTGGTTACAAATTGATTGTACTTTTTTGGTAGTTTTTTGAGTTCATCTATTACTTTTCGAAGTTGCGTAGTAGCATTTTGTTTAGAATTAAAAAGAAGTTTTTTGCCATCTAGCCACTCAACTTCTACTAGGTTTTTTTCTATCTCAACTCTATTTTTACCATATAGTTTTTTAAGTAACTCATTATTTCTAAATCTTCCTGGATCATAGTTTTGTTTTGGAGGTTTTATCTCTTCAAATGCTGGGTATCTTAGTGAAAGAGTATCTTTTAGACTTGGAGCATCCAATTTTTCTTGAAAAGTCTTTTCTATATAGTCACTGTAAATCATAGAATCACCATTATCGAAAAACAGAGTATTATTGGTGTATTTGATTATACTTGGATAGGCATTTTTAAACCTATTTACTCCAAAACCTATTTGCTTTGGTTTTATAACAATACCTTCAACCCTTGAAATCAGAAGAGCATCTTTTTTTACATCACTCAGCTTTTCCCCTAGGTAGAGATCTGATATGACTGATTTTCCAATTATATATCTTCCCTCTTTGGAATTTTGCTCTATTTTTATACCCCATATATTATGCATTACCATGGCTTTGCCTTGAAAATCACCAGCATAAAGCATAATATGACCTTTTAGGTATATAAGACTTAAAAAAGCTACTCCATGCTTTAAAATCATCTCTTCTTTCTCCTTGTTATTCAAGTTATCAAACTTTAAGTATTCACCAGAGTCCTTCTGTGCAGAAGAGTTTCTAGGAAGCCATATACCAAAAGTAGCAAAGTAATCTTTTGTCATAGATGAACAGTCTCTATTTTCTAAAAAACCACCCCATCCATATTTTTCACCGAGTAGTTCGCTACTAACATGCAAGATGTTTTTTTGGTTAAACTCTAAAGGCATAATATTTGTATTTTCTTTTAAAAGATGTATCTCTTTTTTGTTACCATATCTTGTGTAAATGTATGAGTAGTAAAACTTATCATCCTCTTTAACATAAGGAACTATCGCACCAAGCTTTGTATGTAAAACATAGTTTTGTTTTGAGTCATATATAGGAATATTATCATCAATAAGAACTATTTTTTTACTATTTTTTAGCTCATACCTCTGTTTTGTATTTACTATTGTAAAACTTTCAGTTGGGACCCAGCCAGTTGAAACAGGACTTTGGATAAAAGCCCAAGCCTTATCGGTTGAGTAGTGAGAGACAAACAAGGGAGTATTTACATGCAAACGAGTATTTTGCATATAGTCAAATGGATAACCCTCTCCAGCATCTAAAGGATTGAGGTAAAATGGCTTGTAAGTGGGTAGATTCCTCACTTGTATATTTCTATTTGCAATTGCATAGCTAGTATCTTTGTTATATGCTTGAAAATTTGTCTTTTTAATGATATCTTTTATATCATTATAGTCCCAAAGTGAAATATTTTCAGCATAATATTTATCTTTTTTTCTATAAACAAAATTTGCCCAAGAAGCCCTATCTTTAGAAATGCCAATCTGTTGAATACTCCAAGGCATAAACTCCCTAGAATTGAACTTTTCTATCTCTACATGTAGAGGCTCAATCTTCTTGACTAGATAGCTTGTATTTTGATCATACTTTAAAACCTGCACATTTTTAACAG
>JALSME010000005.1 GCA_026987955.1 Sulfurospirillum sp. | reverse complement strand
TTAAAA
The DNA here is from genome assembly GCA_026987955.1 of Sulfurospirillum sp. Classification (GTDB taxonomy): domain Bacteria; phylum Campylobacterota; class Campylobacteria; order Campylobacterales; family Sulfurospirillaceae; genus Sulfurospirillum_A. The sequence goes on along the minus strand of JALSME010000005.1, from coordinate 24,719 downwards.
AAGGTGCTTCCAATACGCAACATATTTGAGCCACACTCTACTGCTAAGCAGTAGTCTGAGCTCATACCCATTGAACAGTATTTTGCTCCTTTTGGTTCTAGTATTCTAAATATATTGTGAGTTATTTCAAAACTTTTTCTTACTGTTTCATCATCATCTGTATGAGCACCTATGCTCATAACTCCTCTAAGTTTTATGTTTTTACATGTAGAGATAATTTCATCATAAACCTCTAAAGCATTTTCAGGTAAAACACCTGCTTTTTGTTCCTCATAGGCACTATTTATTTGGAGTAAAACATTCATTGTTTTACCTTTTATCTCCAATCTCTTGTCTATCTCTTTTGCCATCTCAAGTGAGCTGCATGAGTGCATAAGAGAGGGATTCAAATCTATAAGTGTATTTATTTTATTTTTTTGGAGACGACCAATAAAGTGCCACTCTAGTGGTAAGGATTCAAGAGTTTCAGCTTTTAGTTTGTAGTCCTGAACTCTGTTTTCACCAAAAGCACGCTGTCCTATGCTATACATATCTTCAACTGCTTTGGAGTCTACATTTTTACTTACTGCAATTATCTTTATAATTTGATGTTGATTTACCCTGAGTCTAACTTTTTCTATATTTGTTAAAATCTCATCAAATCTTTCTTCATATTTATGCATCAGTTTCCTCCAAAAATTCTAAATAAATCGTTAAATATTGTAAAAGCCATCAAGGAGAGAAGAAATACCCAACCAAAAACGGTCATAATATAAAGAACCCTTTCACTTGGTGCTTTTTTTGTTATCATCTCATAAATGTTAAACATAATATGCCCACCATCTAGTGCAGGTATTGGTAGAAGATTTAAAACTCCTAAGTTTACAGATATAAGTGCGGTTAGTGCAAAAAGAGCTATGATACCAGCTTCACTAGCTTGAGCTGTAACTTGAACTATAGAGACAACGCCACCAAGCTCTTTAGCAGGAACAACACCTTCTATAAGCTTTTGAAGGCTTGTAACTATCATAGTGGTTGCTTTTAGTGTTTCATCGTAAGCAAACTTTATAGTTTCTATGAAAGAAAGATTTAACACTAAAGTTTTTCCAATAGGCGATATACCGAGTATTCTTTTCTTGATAGGTTCACCAAATATAGTTTTAAGCTCTTTTATATCAGGAGTTGCCATAAGTGTTTTTACTTTTTTATCTCTTTGTATTGTAATGAGAAGTTTTCCGTTACTTTGTTTTATAAGTTGACTTAAATCGTCCCATGTTTTTACTTTTGCACCATTTATTTCTAGTACAATATCATTTTTCATAAGTCCAATTTGCTGTGCAGGTGTGCCTTCTGCGACACTTCCAATAATAGGAGATAACTTAGTTACTCCCATATTAGCTATCGCTAAATATAGTAAAAATGCTAAAAGAAAGTTTGCGAATGGTCCTGCAAAAAGAATGATAATTCTCTTCCATGGACGCTTTGTATTATAGCTATCTTTATCGTTACTTTTTTTAGTTGGATCACTATCGTCTTGACCCTTCATCTGAACAAATCCTCCAAGAGGAATCATTGCTAAGCGATACTCTGTATTACCTATAATTTTACTAAAGACTTTTTTACCAAAGCCAATACTAAAAACTTCCACTCTTACACCAAAAAAACGAGCAGCTAAAAAGTGTCCTAGTTCATGGAAAAATATTAAAAAAGATAGTACTAGAAGAGATGTTAAAGTTCCCATTATTTTGCCACCTTTTTTGAGTAGTTCATAATATATTCAAAACCTGAATAGAGTGTCATAGCAACAGCAAGCCACATAAGAAGGCTAGCATAAGGCCAGTTCATGGTGGCAAAACCAATAGCAAACATTTGCATTAGAGTTTTTATTTTACCCCATACAGAAGCTTTTATATCCATACCCTTACTTGCAGCAGCTACTCTAATTCCTGTTATGAAGAATTCACGGGTAAGTATAAGATATACTGCCCAAACATTTGCTCTATCGATGATCATTAGACCTAAAAATGCACTTAACATTAGCATTTTGTCTGCAAGTGGATCAAGAATTGCACCTAGTGTTGATTGCTGATTCCAAGCACGAGCTATAAATCCATCAAATCCATCTGTTACACTTGCAAGCACAAATACCAAAGAAGCGGTATAGTCAAGCCAACTAACATGGATGCCGTCAAAAATTGGGTTATTTCTATCTACAAGTAACCACATCATTAGAGGTGCAAATAGAATTCTTATTATTGCAAGAATATTTGGTAAATTGAGAATCATTTAAAGGTTGTACCACCATCAATGAGTAGAGTATGACCAGTCATCCAACTAGCTCTATCTGAACATACAAATAGACAAGCCCCAGACAGATCAGTTGGTTGTCCCATACGATTTAATGGAGAAAGTTTAGCTGTTTCATCTCTGACTTCTTCATAGTTTTTAAATGCTCTAAGTGCATCTGTCTCTATCGGTCCTCCACTTACAACATTTACTCTTATGTTAAATTCTCCAAGCTCGGTAGCAGCATATCTAGCCATAGCCTCAACTGCTGCTTTTGCTGTGCCATGACCTGCATAGTATTCAATGTATTTTAAGTTTCCTGTTGAAGAGAGAGAAACAATACTGCCTCCACCAACTTTTTGCATTCTTTTTGCAGCCTCTTGGCTACCAATTACAAATGCATTTACAGTTGCAGTAAATATATTGTTTATACCACGAGGACGAAGTTTCATAAATCTTGTATATCCACCAGCAACAGGGCGACCAGAGATAATTGCATTTGAAATAAAATAATCAACTCTATCAAAATCTTCATCAATTAGTTTAAAAAGATCTTTATAACTATCTGGTTCAAGTATATTTAGAGCATATGTTCTAGCTTTAATGCCAAATTTTTCTTCTAAGTCTTTTACTTGATTCTCTGCTATTTCTTGATTTGAGTTGTATGTAAAAGCAATATTAACACCCTGTTTTGCAAAGTCATATACAATTGCTTTTCCAATTCCTCTTGTTCCTCCACTTATAACAAGTGTTCTTCCCTTCATTTCGCTATAGCTCATTTTAAAATCCCTTTATATCGTATTGCTTTATTACTTCTTCAATTTTCTTCATATTATCTTTACTTGGTGCTGTAAGAGGAAGTCTATATTCTAATGTGTCAATAAGTCCTGCTATATACATTGCCGCTTTTATTGGTATTGGATTACTCTCACAAAATAGAACCTTATTCATTGTGTATAGTTCATCATTTATGCTTTTTGCCCCGTGATAATCACCATCAAGTGCTGCATGTGTAAGATCTGCTATTTTATTTGGCATAATGTTGGATGTAACTGAAATAACACCTTTACCACCATTTGAGAGAATAGGGTAGTTTATGGCATCATCACCACTTATTACACTAAGTTTTGGCTCATGTGCAAGAAGATCTACACATCTCTCGATAGAGCCAGTTGCCTCTTTTACTCCATATACATTTGAGCACTCATTAAAAAGTCTATAAATAGTCTCAGGAAGAAGATCACATGCAGTTCGTCCTGGTACATTATATAGAAGTACAGGAATTTCAACTGCATTTGACAAAGCTTTATAGTGTTGATATAGACCTTCTTGCATTGGTTTGTTGTAGTATGGTGTTACTGAAAGTATACCATCTGCTCCATGCTCTTGTGCAAACTTGGCAATACCTACAGCCTCATGAGTTGCATTACTTCCAGCTCCTGCAAGTACTTTTGCATTTGTTGTTTTGCAAACATCAACAGCAATCTCAATACAACGACGATGTTCTTCATGGCTTAGAGTTGCACTCTCTCCTGTTGTTCCTACAGGGACTACTACATCAATTCCATTAGCTATCTGTCTTTTTATAAGTTTAGCATATGTGTCTTCATCTAATTTTCCATTTTTAAATGGTGTTATAAGTGCTGTCATTGCTCCAATTAGTGTGTTATTCATTCATAATCCTTTCTTAGTATTACTGTTGTAGATTTTTCTTTAACTAAGTATTTTTTAGCAACATTGATAATATCATCTTTTGTTAGCTTATTTATACTCTCTTCATATTTTAAAAGTGGTTTAATATCACCTCTTGCAAAGTAACTACCAAATAAATTAGTTAAATTAGATGAACTCTCAAGTGAAAAAATAAAATCAGCTTTTGTATTAGTTTTTATTTTTTCTACATCATCTTTTGTTACTTTTCCATCTTTAACACTTTTTATAATTTTAAGAAGTTCTTTTTCAATATCTTCTGCTTTTACTCCAGGGTTTCCAACTGCTAAAAACATAAATATAGATGGATCTCTATTTTCCATATTGTAGCCATAAATTTGGTTTACCATTTTCTTGTCATTGACAAGAATTTTTTGTAAAATTGAGCTTTTCCCGCTACTAAGAAGTTCACTTAGAGCTGAAAGTGCAGTTTGATCTTCATTTAAAAAGTTTGGAATTTTATAGGCAATGGCAATCATTTCAACTTCACTATCTTTTTTAATGTAAATTCTCTTTGCTCCATCTTGTTCAGGCTCTACTTGATGAGCCGATGGGTTTTTGACTGGTTTTGATTCTATTTTTCCAAAATATTTTTCTGTACTACTAAAAACCTCATCAGCGCTTATATCACCAGCAACAACAACTATGGCATTGGATGGTTGATAGTAGTTGCTATGAAACTCTTTTATATCTTCAATGCTCCAGTTTTTTATATCTTCTACAAAGCCTATAGGAGTCCAGTGATATGGATGATATGTAAAAGCATTGTTAAATAGTCTAAAGTATAGATATCCCATAGGTGAGTTGTCAGTTCTCCATCTTCTCTCTTCTAAAACAACATTTCTCTCTGGCTGAAACTCTTCATCTTTTAGATTTAGATTTGCCATTAAATCAGCAAATAACTCAAGTGATTTATCTAAGTTTTTAGATGAACTTTTTATAAAGTAGTGCGTAAAGTCAAATCCAGTTGAGGCATTGTTGACTCCACCAAATCCTTTTACTATCTCATCAAATTCACCAGCTTTTAGGTTTTTTGTTGATTTGAAGTTTAGATGCTCAAGCATATGAGCAATACCACTTTTTCCCATGATTTCATTACCGCTACCAACTTTGTAGAATATATCTGTTGAGATTACGTTACTCTCATTTTTCATGGGGATTACAACTATTTGTAACCCATTGTCTAGTGTTTTTGTTTTGTACTCAGGTAGTGAGCTTGCCATAAGGCCTCCTAAAAATATTGTTATACTTAGTATTAATTTTATCATCTTCTATCAACTCCTATTACTTCACTAATGTGAGCAAAACCATCCCTATCCATAAGTTTTAAAATTCCATCAGAAATATCTCTATTTAGTTTTGGACCTTTAAATATAAATGAGCTATATATTTGGACTAAATTTGCTCCCATTTTTATGCGTTTATACGCAATCTCAGCACTATCTATTCCTCCTACACTTATAAGCGTTGTTTTACCATAAAACTCTTTTGCTAACTCTTCAAAAATAGCTGAACTTTTTTCTTCTAGTACTTTTCCGCTTATGCCGCCAAAACTTTGAGGATTTGGTAAAAGTGAGTAGTCAACAGTTGTGTTAGTAGCTATAATGCCACCTGCTCCATGTTCAAGTGCAACGCTACATATGTTTATAGCATCTTTTATCTCTAAATCAGGTGCAATCTTTAACAATACAGGTTTATCTGTTTTCTCTTTTGCCATGACAAAAAGAGCTTTTATAAAATCTTCATTTTGTAAATTACGAAGTCCTGGTGTATTTGGTGATGAGATGTTAATCACAATAGTGTTACTAATATTTTTAAATTTATCTATTAATTTTTCATAATCACTAAGTGCATCTTCATCACTTGTAGTTTTGTTTTTACCAATATTCGCAAATAATGGAGTTGCAAAAGGGTATATCTTTTCAACTCTTTCTTTGACTTTTTCCATACCATCATTGTTGAAACCCATAGCATTTTGTATACTCTCTTGTTCTATATGGCGAAATAGTCTAGGTTTTGGGTTTCCATCTTGTGGTTTGGGAGTTACTGTTCCAAACTCAATATGCCCAAATCCAAGGGCAGTAAGCATCTTAATCATAGTTGCATTTTTGTCAAATCCAGCTGCTAGTCCTACGGGATTTAAAAATGTAGTATCCAAAATATTTTGTTTGAGTCTTTCATTGGAAACAAAATATCTCTTTGTTAATTCATTTGCTAAAAAAGGACAAAATCTAATGCCATTTTTAAATACAAATTCAGCAACATTATGTGCATTTTCAGGATTAAGTTTAAAAAATATTTTCTTAACAGTATTGTAATCAAACATGTATTTTGGTATCCTTCTTATTAAATATCCGCGATTATACTCAAAATTTACTAAAAAGGTGCTTTTTTTGGAGATAGTTTTAAATTTATCTATTCTTGTTGTTTTTATACCCACCTTCTTTTTTGTTTCATTAACTCCTGGTATGTGTATGACTCTTGCTATGAGTCTTGGCATGAGTATCGGTCTTAAAAGAACTTTTTATATGATGGCTGGTGAGCTTGTTGGTGTTGGTATTGTAGCATTTTCTTCTGTTGTCGGTGTTGCCACTTTAATGCTTAAATATCCAGATATTTTTTCTATTTTTAAGTATCTTGGTGGGGCATATCTTTTTTACTTGGGAGTCCAGATGTGGCTAAGTCGTGGAAAGATGTCCGTATCTTCATGTAATACACATGATAGTAAGACTATTTCGAATAAAGCATTAGTTATTCAAGGATTTGTTACAGCTATTGCAAACCCAAAGGGTTGGGCATTTTTTATATCTTTATTACCACCATTTATTAACCAGTCTTTGCCACTAGTGCCTCAAATTTCAGTTCTACTTTTTATTATTTTATCTTTGGAATTTATATGTTTAGTCATATATGCAAGTGGAGGAAGTAGTCTAAGGAAGTTTCTTCAAAAAAGTGACAATGTAAAGCTAATTAATAAAATAGCAGGGTCACTTATGATGGGTGTTGGTATCTGGCTGGCATTTGGATAAATAGCTCTACATGTAGAGCTATTTATGCTTGTAAACCTTTAAGTTTCATATACTCCTGACTGTTAAGTTTTAACTCACTATCTGTACCAATAGCGGTAACTTTTCCATGCTGTAGAACTACTATTTTATCAGCTTTTTGAATAGTGCTAAGACGATGTGCAATTACAAATGTTATTTTATTTTTAATTAAATTTTCCATGGCTTGTGTAATTTTCTTTTCACTTTTACTATCAAGTGCACTTGTCGCTTCATCAAAGATAAGTATTTTTGGGTTTATGTATATTGCTCTTGCAATAGCTATTCGCTGTCTTTGTCCACCAGAAAGATTTGTTCCAGATTCATCTAAGATAGTATCAATTCCTTCAGGTAGTTCTTCAATAAACTCATATGCATTTGCTTTTTTTAGAGCTTCCACAACTCTGTCTCTATCGATTTTTTGTCCATATGCAACATTGGCAGCAACACTCTCATGAAATATATAAACCCTCTGAGTTACAATAGCAATAGAGTCTCTTAGGCTTTTAAGTGAAAACTCTTTTATGTCTATGCCATTAATTTTGATTTTACCGCTTGTTGGATCATAAAACCTTACAATAAGATTTACAAGTGAGCTTTTTCCACCACCACTGTCACCAACTAGTGCTATAAATTCACCTTTGTTAGCTTTAAGATTTATACCATTTAGTGCTTTTTTATTACCATATTTTAACTTGACATCTTCAAACTCTATACTTTCGATAGTTTCTGGAATCTCTTTGTCTCCACCAACAATAGTTGGCTTATAGTCAAGTAAAAAGAATATTCTTTCACTTGCAGCAATTGCTTCTTGAAGTTGGTTATATAGGCTTGAGAGTCTCTTAATAGGAGTGTATAGCATAAAAAGGGCAGTTAAAAACGAGAAAAATGAACCCATAGTCATGTTGTCATTAATAACTTCCATTCCACCAACGATAATAACAGTAGAAACTCCAACTGCTCCTAGTGTTTCCATCATTGGGCTTACCAATTGAGAAACTTTTACAGATTTCATTGTAAGGTTAAAATACTTTTGATTTTCTTCTTTAAAGATCTCTTGTTCATGCTTTTGTGAGTTATTTGCTTGAATAACCTCAATATTGTTAAAAATTTCACTTAATTTAGATGTAACATCAGAGATTTTTTCTTGAGATTGTCTTGAGATTTTTTTCATCTTTTTTGCTAACATACTCAATGGATAAATAGCAATGGGCATAATAATCAGAGCATAAAAAGCAAGATTTGAGCTTTGATATATAACAACAGCCGCTAATCCAACTATGGTCAGAGTTTCTCTTAAAAACTCAGGAATCATATTTGATACAACACTTCTAACTTTTTCAACATCATTTGTATTTCTACTTATGAGCTCACCAGTGCGGTACTCGTGAAAAAATGAGATATCCTGAATAAGAAGATTTTTTAAAACTTTATTTCTAAACCTTCTAATGATATCATGTCCAATAAGGCTTGTAAAATATGATTGCATATATCTGCCACTCTCTTTTGCTAAGTAAACAGCAATAATTGCTAATGGAAGTAGTTTTAGCATTTGTGCATCTTTTGCAACAAATATATCATCTAGAAGAGGCTTAACTAAATAAGCTGATGCAGCTGTACCGGCCGATGCTAATATCATACCAATAATAGCAAAAATAAAATAGGGAATATAGTCCTTAAAGTAAGGAGAAAATCGTTTTAAAACTAGTTTAACTCCTTCCATTATTCGCTCTTTTCCCATTGTGTTTCATTGGCTGTATCCATAAGCTGGATACCTTTTGATACAAGTATCTCTCTTATCTCATCTGCCTTTGTAAAATTTTTCTCTTTTTTTGCTTCACTTCGTTGGTCAATAAGTTTTTTTATATATTCTTTTTCTTCTTGGTTTATACCTAGTTGGAAGTACTCGTATGGATTTTTATACCCAATTCCAAGTATACTCTCAATCCAGATAAGATTTGCATTTGTTTCAAACTTTGTCACTTTATCTTTTGGATTTGTATCAATTTTTTCATTGGCTGATGCTACCATATCATCAACAATACTAAGTGCTTTTGAGATATTTAAATCTTCACTTAAGGCCTCTAGAATAGATTTTTTAAACTCTTTACATGTAGAGCTTGTTTTGCCTTCAAAAACTCTTTTCTTAAGTCTATAGAGCTTATCAAGTCGTTTTTTACTAACTAACAGGTCTTCTTCAGAGAAGTTAAAATTAGCTCTATAATGAGAGCTAAGAAGATAAAACCTTAAAATTTCCCCATCATACTCTTTTAGAGCATCTTTTAGAAAAAAGCTATTACCTAAAGATTTGCTCATTTTTTCACCGTTTATGGTTACAAAGCCGTTATGCATCCAGTATTTTGATAGCTCCTGTCCACTTTTGCACCTAGTTTGGCTAGCCTCATTCTCATGGTGAGGAAAGAGCAAATCAGCACCACCTGCGTGAATATCTATCTGAAACTCACCATCATATGCCATATGTTTTTCAATCATACAGCTACACTCTATATGCCAGCCAGGTCGTCCATCTCCAAAACTAGCTTTGTATGTTGGCTCACCCTTTTTCGAAAATTTCCAAAGTGCAAAATCTTTTTGGTCTCTTTTTTCACTATTGGCTTCAACTCTAGCACGAGTGTCATCCATCTTCATATGGGAAAGTTCGAGGTACTTGTTGTCTTTTGATGTATCAAAGTAGATACTGTCACTTGTTTTATATGCCTTGTTGTCTTTTAGTAGTACTTCTATAAACTTAACGATTTCATCTATACTTTGCGTAGCTTTTGGTTCAATATCTGCATCATTAATTCCAAGAGCATGCATCTCGGCTTTATATCTTTTTATATAGAACTCAGTGATCTCTTCAAGAGTTTTTCCACTTTCTTGCATTTTCTTTATAATCTTATCATCTATATCAGTAAAATTTTTTACAAATGTAACATCATATCCCAAACCTATAAATGTTCGGCGAAGCAGGTCAAAAGCCAAAGCACTTCTAGCATGACCTAGATGTGCATCATCATATACAGTTGGTCCACATACATAAATCTTTACTCTGTTTTCTTTTATTGGTATAAATTCTACTTTTTTTCTTTGGACTGAGTCATAAATAAACATCAATTATTTCCTTAATATATAAAAGAGTTGGAATATAGATTACAAGCATACCAACATATATAGCTAATTTTTTATCGCGTATTATATCCAAAAACTCTTTGATACCAAATGAACGGATAGTAAATATAAGCAAAACAATACCTGCACACGAGCTAGCAAGTGCTAGGCCTTTAACTCCTAAAGGTTTTACTAGGATTGTATATAATAATACATTTGTAACTAATGAATAAATAGCAATTTTTGCAGCTTCTTTTTGCCTCATTGTAGCATAGAGCCACAAAGAGAATAGTTTTGATAGTCCAAATGGAATTAGACCAACTAGATACATCTGTAAAACCGCAGCACTTTTTATCGTATCTTCATTGCTAAATGCACCTCTTTGAAAGAGTAGTTTTACGATTTCTTCGCTTAGTATAAACCCCCCAATTGCGGAGAGTGTTAATAGAAATAATAAAAACCAAAAACCACTTTTAAAAAGTTGCAATGCTTTTTGCTTATCATCTGTTTTAATATACTTAGCAATTTTTGGAAATACTCCAACACTGAGTGCGATTGCAAAAAGTGCAAGAGGAAGTTGAAATATACGATTTGCATAGTAGAGATAACTGATGCTACCTGTGATTAGAAAACTAGCTATCCAAGTATCTAAAAAAGCAGATATTTGTGGAGTTGAGTTACCTAAGATTGCATGAGAGAATGAGTGGATAAATTTTTTGTTTTCATTTTTAATTCTATCTTTTTTTCGATTGGTAAATCCAAATCTAAAAAGTTTCAATAAATTTCTGTTGTTTATTGCAATTATATGAGTTAAAAGTTGTAAAAGACCTCCAATTATTACAGCATAGCTCATGGCATATACAATCTCTATTTTTTGCATACCATTTGTAAGTAATAGAGCAGTTATAAGGGCAATATTAAGAAGGGCAGTAGAAAAAGCAGTAGTAGCAAAATGGTTTTTATACTGCAAAAGTGATCCTAGAAATGTAACAGCAAAAATAATAGGAAGATAGTAGAAGTTTATTGCCACTAAAGGGGCTGCTATAGCTAGAGTTTCGTCGCTAAATCCAAGTGCAATAAGCTTTGCAAAAAAACCACTAAAAATAGTAACGATAAATGAGACAAATATAAGAAAAATAAAAAATTTTATAAATGTATTGTATGTAAATAAGGACTTGTTTTTTGAGTTAATAAATGCTGGTATAAAGCTTTGTGAAAATGCTCCCTCTGCAAAAATGCGTCTAAAAAGATTTGGCAGTTTAAATGCTACAAAGAAGATATCACTATATATATTGGCACCTAAAATAGAGGCTGTAAGAAGGTCTCTTATAAGACCAAATATACGAGAGACAAGTATACCAATGCTATTTGTAAAGAAATTTTTAAAAATCATAAGAAATCATAGCCTATTTGGGCTGTTTTTTGGGTTAATTAATCTTTTTTTTGTATAATAGCTACAATACTTAAATTTACAGGAATTTATATGGGTTTGTTTGACAAGATTAAAAGTGATAACTCTGGTGATATTAAAAAAGAAGAGACTAAAAAGCCAGAATTTAAGTCTATTATTGTAGAAAGTGAAAATATTCCTCGTGAAATAAAGAGTATTGCTGCGGCAAATAATATACCACTTTGGGATATTGATTTTAAAATAATCAAAGTAAAAACACTATATTTGTTAGATAAAGATACTGGTTGGATTGAGGCTGATGAAGAGAAGCTCAAGCAGTTTAAAGACAAAGATTTTCTTCTAAATGAGAAGTTAAAAATCAAACAGATGTATAAAGTCGATATATTTAAAATTGATAGCGAAGAGAGTGATACAAATATATTACCACCTATAGTTTTGGGAGGAAATAAATCTCTTACGAAAATAATTACAACAGTGAAAAAAGATATCGAGGTTAAGTATTTTTCAAAAATTGAAAGTAAAATTATAGAAAATATCAATAAAAAGAAAATCAAATCTGGTATTTTAGTTGGTATTAGAGATAGTATTATGTATAAAGAGGTAAAAAAGATTGTCTCTAGTATAAGAGTTAATGGAATTATGAATGAAGAGAGTACATTTGTTGCTTGTGAAGGAATTGACCCCGTACTACCAATAAATGATAAGTTTATTTATCATTATAAGAAAAAAATATCTAAAAAAGAGGATAGTCAAGGTAGAGTTGATTACTCAAAAAGAGGGTATATACTAGCAGTCTCAAAGGGTGATTGTATTATGGAGTATATTAAACCTCAAGCAGGTGCAGCTGGTAGGAACTGCAAGGGCAAATACCTACCAGTAAAAGAGCCAAATAGTGATAATGAAATGCTAATCAATCATACAGAGAATATTATTAAAAAAGAGGATGATGAAAGAATAAGATATATTGCTGCAAGAAATGGGTATGTGACACAGGAGAGTCCTGGTTCATATGATATTCAAGATAATATGGAAGTTGATGAGGTAAGTTTTAGAACTACAGGCTCTATTGAAACAGATATGAGTGCTGAAGTTAAAATCAATATAACAGAAGACGATGTTTTTAAAGATGCAATTGGTCCTGGAATGAGTGTTGAGACATATGAGCTTAATATCAAAGGAAATGTTGCAAGTGGGGCTAAGATTAAAACAGAAAAACTTAATATTGGTGGACAGACTCATCAAACAGCTACATTAGAAGCAAAAACAGCACATATTACGATTCATAGAGGTCTATTAACAGCTACAGAAGTAAATATTGACAGGCTAGAAGGTGGTAAAGTCATTGGGGATATTATAAATATCAAACAGGCAATTGGTGGCGAAATAATTGGTAAAAATATTGTTATTGATGAGTTGGCCTCAAATGTAAGTATAACAGCATCTGATACTATCGAAATTAAAGAGTTAAAAGGTACTAATAATAAATTTTTGATTGATCTAAGTATGACAAAAGAGTTTAATGAAAATATAGAGAATATAACAAAAGAAATAAAAGAGTTGTCATTAAAACTAAAGTATATGCCTAAAAAACTTGAAGAAAAAAAGAGGGTAATTGATAAGACTAAACCAACAGTTAAGATGGTACAAGATAAAATTTTAGATTTGAAAAAAGCTGGTAAAAATGTTCCTTTAACACTTGTAGCAAAAGTTAAAGAGTATCAAAATAGTGTTAATAAATATAATGAAGTACTAAAAGATTATAAAAATGAGAAGCTAAAACTACAAGATTTAAAAGAGGATTTAAATCAGATTCAGATGAAAGTTTTTTCTGCAAAAATCATAAATCACTCACCATGGAGAGAGTATAATGAGATTAAATTTAAGCTTATCTCCCCTCCAGTTGAAAAAGTTTATAACACAAAAGAGCATGAAATTATACGAGAGATAACCTTGTCAAATATGGGTGAAGGTAACTATGAGATAAAAAGATCATCGGAGTATAGTTCATGATAGTTGCAATAGATGGTAAAATTGTAAAAAAAGAGCCAACCTTTTTGTATATTAAAACTAATTCTGGATTTACATACAAGCTAAATGTGTCTCTTTTTTGCTCTTCTGGCATCGAATCTGGTGATATATCCCTTCATGTAACACAGATTATAAGAGAAGATGCCAATAATCTATATGGTTTTAAAGATAGTGATGAAAAAAGAGTTTTTGATACTTTGGTTAAGGTAAATGGTGTTGGACCATCAACTGCATTGGCGGTTTGTTCTACGATGAGCCCTTCTGATTTTGCAACGGCATTAACTTCAAATTCGGTTGAGGCATTTAAAAAAGTCCCTGGTATTGGGCCAAAAAGTGCAAAAAGAATTTTGGTAGAGCTTAGTGATTTTGAACTGCAAAGTGATGCTATAAGTTCAAATAGTTTTGTAAATGAAACCATAATGGCATTGGAGAGTTTAGGATTTAAAAAAGAGAGAATTAAAAAAGTACTCTCTACATGTAAAGCAACTGACACAAGCTCTTTAATAAAAGAAGCATTAAAAAAACTAGGGTAGTACAGAAGTTACGACTTTGTGCTTCAGTCGAGAGGAATTTTAAAGGGACTTAGTTCCTTTAAAAGGGGACATTGAAATAAAAGCATTAAAAAATTAGGATAGTAATGAAAATTGGAATTATATTTGGTGGTAAGAGTTTTGAGCATGAGATAAGCATTGTAAGTGCGATTGCAATGAAAAAAGTTTTAAAATCAGATTTGGTATATATATTTTGTGATTACAGTAGAGATTTTTATCTTGTACCAACTGATAAAATAAATGCAAAGAGATTTAGCAGTGGTGATTACAAAAAAGACAAAAAATTAACACTAAAAAATGGTGGGTTTTTTCATAAGAGTATGATGAGTGAGAAGAGGGTGGAGTTTGATTTTGCTCTAAATATCTCACATGGTGCAGATGGCGAAGATGGAAAATTTGCTTCAATGCTAGAGTTTTTTAACATACCTTTTATAGGACCTAGAGTTGAGGCTAGTGTAATTAGTTATAATAAACTTTTTACTAAATTGTATGCAAAAGAGTTTGGTATTAAGACTCTAGATTATAAAATACTAGATAAAAATAGTTCTAGGGATATTGAACTTGTATATCCTATTATAATTAAGCCGACAAGACTAGGTAGCTCTATTGGAATTAGTATCGTAAAGAGTAAAGATGAGTTAGAATATGCTCTTGATGTTGCATTTGAGTTTGATACACAGGTTTTGATTGAACCTTTTGTAAAAGAGATAAAAGAGTATAATTTAGCAGGTTGTAAAACAGATCAATATAGGTTTTCTATTATAGAAGAACCACAAAAAGAGGAATTTTTAGATTTTGATAAGAAGTACTTGGATTTTTCTAGGACAAAACGAGTAAATGAAGCAAAATTAAGTAGAGAAATTATAGAAAAAATACAGAACTCATTTAAAAAACTATATGAACCACTATTTCGTGGTTCATTAATTCGTTGTGATTTTTTTGTCGTTGATGAAGAAGTTTATATCAATGAGATTAATCCAGTTCCAGGTAGTATGGCAAACTACCTTTTTGATGATTTTGATAGTATTATTTGTGAACTTTCAAAGTTCTTACCAAAACAGACAAGAGTTATAACTAAATATAAATATATTGATTCAATAAATGCAGCAAAAGGTAAATAGTGACAAGTTTTACACAAGATGAGGTTATTAGTGCAACAGATATAGTTAGAAATTTTAGTAGTGAGTTAAAAAGTCTTACTAGTGGAGAAAAAGAGAAATTGGTGATTGTTAAGAACAACCGTTTTGAAGCTGTTGTTATTCCTATCGAAGAGTATGAAAGAATGAGTGATGCTGTTAAGATATTAGAAAAAATATATAAAAAGACACATTCAAATGGCAGTTAGAGAATTAAACTATAATTCACATTTATATTCTATAAGCTATGAGATTGTAAATCCAAGCTGTTTAAAGTCGATTGTTTTTCTTCATGGATGGGGAAGTAACAAAGAAATTATGAAACAAGCTTTTAGTAGCCACTTAAAAGATTTTAAACATATATATATTGACCTGCCTGGTTTTGGTGCATCATCGATTGATAGTGTAATCGATACAAAAGATTATAAAAACATAATTGAGCTGTTTTTAAATTCTCTACATGTAGAGCCATATTTTGTTTGCGGTCACTCTTTTGGTGGTAAAATTGCATCTTTGATGAATCCTAAAAATCTAGTTTTACTTAGTAGTGCTGGGATTCTTGTACCAAAATCTTTTGAAGTAAGAATAAAAATAAAATTTTTTAAACTTTTTAAAAATATTGTTCCAAAAAATATGTATAGTTTATTTGCTAGTAGTGATGTAAGTGGTATGAGTCAAACTATGTATGAAGTTTTAAAAAAAGTTGTTGATGAGGATTTTTCTGATATTTTTAAAAATATTAATTCAAAAACTTATATTTTTTGGGGGAAGAATGATAGTGCAACACCACTAAGTAGTGGTAAGGCAATATCAAAGCTTATTAAAAATAGTGCTTTTTACCCATTAGATGGGGACCACTTCTTTTTTATTAAAAATTCAAAATTTATTGCTGATAAGTTAGAGAGGTTATAATGGAGATTTTTGAGTTTATTTCACATACTGTTTTTGTTCTATTGGTTGGATACTATGTTATTTTATCTTTACAGTGGTTTAATTATAAGCTTGAAAGAGTTGTTTTTCATTTTAATAGATACGATTGGCATCTATTTTTCTTTATTATTCCAGTTTTTTCTTACTATTTTTTAGGTGTCTATTTTTGGTTTTATATGTATCTACTTTTTGTTCCAACTCTATTTTTGTGGTATAGAAAACTAGATAAAAAACTTATATTTACAGCTAGGGTAAAAAGATTTTTTACTATTTTACTCCTTGCCGTATTATTTCAAAATCTACTCTGCTTAGCAACAAATGTCTGTGTTGTATACGGAGTTATTATGCCTCTGTTTGTTGCTATATTTATAAGTATGCTCTTTGAAAAGATACTGTTTGAAGGATTTAAAAAATCTGCTATTAATAAATTAAAGAAGAATAAAAAACTTGAAATAATTGCTATTACTGCTAGTTTTGGGAAAACAAGTATTAAAAACTACCTTTACCAAATGCTTTCAACAAAGTATAACTGCTATATGACACCAAGAAGTGTGAATACACTTGGTGGAATTATGAAAGATATTAATGATGATTTACCAGATGAAAGTGAGATATATATAGTTGAAGCTGGGGCAAGACTTAGAGGCGATATAGATGAAATTGCTAAGCTTTTAAATCATCACTATGCTATAGTTGGTAAAATTGGTGAGCAACATATAGAGTATTTTAAAACATTGGAAAATATAAGAAATACAAAAATGGAACTTTTAAATTCTAATAGACTTAAAAAAGCATATGTACATGTAAGTGCCAATGTAAAGCCAGATAGTAAAACTAAAGTATTTGGTAATGAGATACAAAATGTTAGTTCTACTTTAGAAGGACTCTGCTTTGATGTAGAGATTGATGGTAAAATAGAAAACTTTTTTACTCCACTGCTTGGTGAGTTTAATGCTATAAACATTTTAGCTGCAATTCATATGTGTAGAGAAAAAATGAGTATGGAAGAGATTAAAACTGCTGTTAGAAATCTAAAAGGTGTTGAACATAGGCTACAGAGAATTGATGCAGGCGGAAAGTTGATTATAGATGATAGCTTTAATGGTAACCTTGAAGGAATGTTAGCATCATATGAACTTGCCCAGAAGTATGATGGAAGAAAAGTTATTATTACTCCTGGTATTGTAGAAAGTAGCAAAGAGGCTAATGTAGAGTTGGCTAGAAAAATAGATGATATTTTTGATTTGGTTATATTAACAGGGAAAATAAATCTTGATATATTAGATAAAAACATTAATAAAGCAGAAAAAATAATTTTAAGAGATAAAAGAGAGATGGAAGCAATTATTGGTAATTCTACCCAAAAAGGTGACTTGATTCTTTTTTCAAATGATACCCCAAGCTTTATGTAAGCTTATTTTATACTTATTGATTAATTTTTATTATATTTTTTTTATACAATTGTTATATGATTTTAAAAATATATTTATAAGGGGAATTGCTTATGGGTGTTAAGAGTTTGTATATATCTTCAATAGAAAAGGCATCTGGTAGTCTGATTGTGACTATGGGTATGATGGAAATTTTAAAAAGAAGATTGGAAAGAGTAGCTTTTTTTAGACCAATAATTGAAGATAATGAAAACAGAGATCATGATATCGAATTTGTTTTAGAAAAGTTTGATTTAGATATGAGATACTCCCAAAGCTATGGTTTTACAGTGCATGAAGCTGAAGCTATGATTGCTGAGAATAAAATAAATGAGTTAATAGAAGCATTAATTGATAAGTTTAAAAAATTAGAAAAAAAGTATGATTTTGTGTTGATTGAAGGTCTTAATCAAGCATGTTTTACACAAAGCATTGATTTTGATATAAATCTTATGATTGCAAAAAATATTGGCAGCCCAGTTGTTGTTATACTCAAAGGAAAAGATAAAACAAAAAAAGAGGTTATGGATGAAATAACAATTGAATCAGAAGTAATCAAAAAATCTGGTTGTACTCACTTTGCTACATTTGTAAATAGAATGAATGAAGATGTACTCGCTAAACTTTCAAATGAAATATCTAATATACCAACTTATTATCTTCCAGAAGTTCTCGAGTTAGATAATCCTACAATTAATGAGATAATTAAGCAACTGCATTGTATGTTAGTTGTTGGTGAAGAGAAAGATTTCAAAAGAGTTGTGAAACAAAGTAAAATTGCTGCAATGAAGTTAGAAAACTTTTTAGATCATGTTGAAGATGGTGATCTGATTATTGTTCCTGGTGATCGTGCTGATATCATTATTGGCTCAATTTCTACAATACAATCGAGGAACTATCCAAATATTGCAGGACTATTGCTTACAGGTGGAATGACACCAAATAGTGCAATTAGAAGTCTTATAGAAGGATTTAACGAGTTTCCTATGCCAATTTTAAGTGTTAATGATGATACATATACAACTGCTATGAAGGTTAATGGTGTGCCAGCCGAGATTACAGCAAAAAGTGAAAGAAAAATTGCTTTAGCACAAGGTTTATTTAGTTCGAATGTGGATATAAAAAGAATAGAAGAAAAAATTACAACAGCATCCTCGCAAACTATCACACCAATGATGTTTGAGTATAATCTCTTTGAAAGGGCAAGATCTAATAGGAAGAAAATAGTTCTTCCTGAAAGTGAAGACGAGAGAATATTAAGAGCAACAGAAATTCTTCTAAGAAGAGATGTTGTAGATATCATACTTTTAGGTAAAAAAGAAGAAATTGAGCATAGAAGTGCATCTTTAGGACTTGATATAAGTAAAGCAGATATTGTATGTCCATGCGATTCACCTTTAATGGACGAATTTATTGATGAATTTTATAAACTTAGAAAGAAAAAAGGTCTTACTTTAGATGGGGCAAAAGATGCAATGAGTCATGAGACATATTTTGCAACTATGATGGTTCATTTAGGTTATGCTGATGGTATGGTAAGTGGTGCTATTCACACAACAGGGGATACAATAAGACCGGCTCTTCAGATTATTAAAACAAAACCTGGTATATCTACTGTCTCAAGTATCTTTTTTATGTGCCTAGATACAAAAGTATTGATTTATGGTGATTGTGCCGTAAATCAAGATCCAAATGCAAATGAATTGGCACAGATTGCCATCTCTTCAAGTGATACAGCGAAAATTTTTGGTATTGATCCTAAAGTTGCTATGCTTTCATACTCTACTGGAAGTTCAGGACAAGGCGATGATGTTGAAAAAGTTAGAATAGCTACAAGTTTAGTAAAGAAGACTAGACCAGATATATTGGTAGATGGACCAATTCAATATGATGCAGCAATTGATCTAAAAGTTGCTAAGAAAAAACTGCCTAATTCAGAAGTGGCTGGCAGGGCCAATGTATTTATATTTCCAGATCTCAATACTGGTAATAACACATATAAAGCAGTTCAGAGAAGTTCTGGTGCTGTAGCAATTGGCCCTGTTTTACAAGGGTTAAAAAAACCCGTTAATGACTTGAGTAGAGGCTGTCTTGTAGCAGATATTGTGAATACAGTAGCAATTACTGTTATTCAAGCACAAGAGAATGATGGTGTAGAGTCATGAAAATCTTAGTTTTAAATTCAGGAAGCTCTTCTATTAAATTTCAACTTTTTGAAATGAATGAAAAAATATCTCTAGCTTGTGGTATTATTGAACAAATTGGTGAACAAGAGTCTTATGCTAAAATCGAGTTTGGTGATAAGAAAATAGAGAAAAAGGAAGTTATTAGTAATCATAAATATGGCCTTAAGCTTATGAGTATACTTTTAATAGAATCATTTATAATTAAAAATTTAGATGAATTAGGTGCAATTGGTCATAGAGTCGTACATGGAGGAGAGAAGTTTTCAAAGCCGGTTCTAATAAATGGTGAGGTTATAGAAGAGATAGAAAAATTAATTCCTCTAGCACCACTACATAATCCTGCAAATTTAGATGGTATAAAAGTTACCATGGAACAATCTCCAAATGTTCCTCAAGTTGCAGTTTTTGATACAGCTTTTCATGCTACAATTCCTAGTTATGCCTATATGTATGCACTTCCATATGATACATATGTTCATGATGGTGTTAGAAGGTATGGATTTCATGGTACTTCACACCATTTTGTTCTAAAAGAAGCTTCAAAGTATTTAGTTAAAGAGAAAATAAATGCAATTACTCTTCATCTTGGTAATGGAGCTAGTATGGCAGCAATAAAAGATGGAAAATGTATTGATACAACAATGGGGTTAACTCCACTAGAGGGTTTGATTATGGGAACAAGAAGTGGTGATTTAGACCCAGCAATACTTTTTTACCTTGCTAGAAAAAATGGCTTTAATATTGATGATTTAGATAAATTATTAAATAAAAATAGCGGTTTAAAAGGAATTTGTGGCAATAATGATATGAGAGAAGTTGAAAAAATGGCAAAAAAGGGTGATGCTAAAGCACAATTAGCGCTTAATATGTTCTCATATCGCATAAAAAAATATATCGGTTCATATAATGCTGTAATTGGAAAACTTGATTGCATTGTTTTTACAGGTGGTATTGGTGAAAATGATATAGATACAAGAGTTCGATGTTGTGAAGATTTGGAGCATTTAGGTATAGAGCTAGATTTAATAAAAAATAACCAAAGAGCAAAAGAAATTATTGATATATCTTCAAAAAAATCAAAAGTAAAAGTATTTGTAATACCAACAAATGAAGAACTTGAGATTGCAGAACAGACTAATTCACTTTTAGGAACTTAAATTGCTTTAGCTGTTATATTAATATAGTAATAAGTAAATAATTTGGAGAGTAAATGAAAATATCTTTTTCTATTATATTGGTTGGCATTTTATTCGTAGGTTGTTCAACTCATCCTGTTGATCCTAAGATGGATATGAAACCACCTGTTTATGTAGAGCAACTACCGCCTTCAACACAACAGCAAATAGCAAGCAACCCTGGTAGCCTTTTTGGAAGAGGAGAAAATCCTTTGTTTGCTGATTTAAAAGCTATGAATCCAAATGATATAGTTACAGTTGTAATAAGTGAAAATATAGCTCAGAGTTCTGTTGGTCAAAAAACTATTTCTGAGACTAGTAATGACAAGTTAGGTGCAGGAGTTTTTAGTGGTGTTGGTGGAACACTTCTTAAAAAAGCCGGTCAAATTGGATTTGAAGCAGGTTCAACGAATTCATATAATGGTAGCGGTAAAAATAGTAGAAATGAGACTTTTACTACAACAATTTCTGCACGAATTATTAAAATACTAAAAAATGGAAACTATTTTATTTCTGGAAATCGTGAACTACTTGTTAACGGAGAAAAACAGATTGTTCAAATAAGTGGCGTAATTAGACCATATGATATAGATCAAAAAAATACTATAGACTCCAAATATATTGCAGATGCAAAGATTCTATACAAAACAGAGGGTGAAATAGATAGAGCAACCAATAAACCATGGGGCTCAAAATATGTAGAATCCATTTGGCCTTTTTAACAGCTCTACATGTAGAGCTGTTTTTGTGCTAGTTCTTAACTGCCTGTGCCATATCCCACATTGGCATAAAGATACCAAGAGCCATCAACAAAACCATACCTGCTATAAATGCTAAAAGTATAGGTTCTATATAACTAGCAATGTTGTCTATGATGTCATTAAATCTAGATTTAAAATATGCTGTTACTTTATCTAACATTTTATCTAGTGTACCACTTTGCTCACCAGCATGAATCATTTGTATTAGCATTCCTTCAAATAGCCCAGTACTTCTAAAGGCCTCAGTAAGTGATATACCACGACTAACAGATACTTTTACAGCTGCAAGTTGCTTCTTAAGATGAACATTATCTAGTGTTAAAAGAGCAGTATCTAGAGCATCAGCAATAGGTATACCTGCACGGATTAGCTCTGTAAATACCAAGGTAAAACGACTTAATGTTGCATAAAATGTTATGTTTCCAATTAGATAAACTTTTAGTACATATTGATCATATCCAGCTTTAAAATCCTCATTATTTTTAAGTAGATATTTCACTATAAATATTGTTCCAAATATAACAATAAGGAGAATATGTCCATAATTATTTACTAAATGTTCCATAAAAAGTAGTATTTTTGTAGGTGCTGGAAGATCTGCTTTAAGTTTTGAAAATATATCTTTAAATTTTGGAACAACATATACCATAAGAATTGTAAATGCTATACCAATTGCAATAATTACAGTTATTGGGTATCTGAGTGCCTTTTTAAATTTTTGTCTATTTTCTTCAATTTCTTCTAAAATTTCAGACAATTTTTCAAGCGATTCTGACATATTACCAGTACTTTCACCTAGTTCAACCATTGCAATAGTAACATCACCTAATTCATGTCTAAAACTCATCATAGCCTCTGTTAAGCTAAGTCCAGAGTTTAAGTCATCATCAACTTTTTCAAATATCTCTTTTAGTGTTTTATCAACAGTCGCATCTGCAACTTCTTTTATACTATCATGAATTGATATTCCAGCATCGGTCATTACTGCTAGTTGCCTTGTTGCAGCAATAAGATCTTTCATTTGAATAGTTTTTTTGGTTATCATATTCATGATATTATTTTTAAGTGTTTCTAATTGATCTTCAACAGGTGCGGAGGTCTCTTTTACATTGAGTATTACACCTGGTGATTTTGATTTTGCCATGCTTATAGCATCATTTCTATTAGGAGCTTGTATAACTTTTATCTCTTTTTTCCCTTTAAAAAGGGAGTGCACTTCAAAATACTTCATGATTTTGCCACCCTTATAATCTCATCAATTGTTGTAATTCCATTTGCTGCTCTAACAACACCATCTTGGAACATATCTGTAAAACCTTCACTAACTGCTTGATCATAAATTTCTTTTTTGCCGTCACCTTTTGCAATCATACTTGACATTTTTTCACTTATAGGAAGTATTTCTGAAAGCATTTCCCTTCCTTTATATCCAGTTTGTGCACATTTTTCACACCCATGTTGCTTGTAAAATTGATAATTTTCTGGAATATAGTGCTTAATATCATTAAAAATAGATTGAGGAAGTGTAGTTTTGACTCTACAATGAATACATAGTTTTCTAACTAGTCTTTGTGCTTCAATAGCAACTAGTGAGCCACTAAGTAGATATGGCTCTATTCCCATATCCATTACTCTTGTAATTGCACTTACAGCATCATTGGTATGTAGTGTTGAAAATACTAAGTGACCAGTAAGTGCTGCTTGAACTGCAATACGAAGTGTTTCAGAGTCTCTAACCTCACCAATCATGATAATATCTGGATCTTGTCTAAGTATAGATTTTAGTGCGGTGGCAAAAGTCAGTCCAGCTTTTTGGTTGACTTGAACTTGTTGTGTTAAGTTGAGTTGATACTCAACAGGATCTTCAACAGTAATAATTTTAGTCTCAACATTTTTAATTGCATTAAGTGCAGCATATAGTGTAGTTGTTTTACCACTTCCTGTTGGTCCTGTAACAAATATAATTCCATATGGGGCTTTCATTGCTTTACTAAATTTTACATAATTATTTTGATGCATACCTAAATCTTCAATTTTAATCATAACTTTAGATTTATCAAGTATACGGATTACTATTGATTCACCATTTAGTATAGGAAGAGTAGAGATTCTAAAATCAAACTCTTTACCGAGAATTTTAGCTGAGAATCTTCCATCTTGAGGTTTTCTTTTTTCAGCAATATCCATGTTTGAGAGTAGTTTCATCCTCGAAGCTAGAGGAGGGTAGATATCTTTATCAAATATAAAAGTTTCATTCAACATTCCATCAATTCTACCCCTTACAATACAGTTGTTTTCAGTAGGCTCAATATGAATATCACTTGCCCCAGCCAATATGGTTGTTTTAAGTATAATCTCAATTAACTTTAAAATTCCTGATGACTCCTGAGGGTTGTCAGCAGCACTCGAAGTAATCTCCTGTCTAATCTCACCAATAAGACCTTTTATACTCTCACTCATTTCTGCTTTATTTATGTATTTTTCTATTTGAAATGGTTCGGCTATGATATACTTAACAAGTTTTCTAGGAAATATTCTTTGTACACCCTCTTGTGCATTCATGTCCATTGGGTCCATAAGTGCAATAAAAACATTGATTTCATCTTCTTTAATTGGAAGTGCACCAAATTTTTTAAGTTGAGCAAATGGAAGTTTTGAAAGCATTCTATAGTCAATATCAATTGAGTCTAAGTCAACATAATCTAGCTTTAAATTTTTTGCCAATTCTTCTAAAAAAACCATAATATCTATTGCAAAATTATTGTTTACATCTTCAATTGTAACGAAACCTTTTTTGTATAGTTCAATTGATAATAATAAAATATCTTCATTAGTAAAAAAACCATTTTTTATAAGTATTTCACCTAAAGTTTCTTTTGAATTCTCTAGCTGTTCTGATATTTTATTTACACTATTTTCATCTAAAATTCTATTTTGAATAAAATATTTTAAAAGGTTTTTGGTTTTATTGTTCATTTATA
>JALSME010000004.1 GCA_026987955.1 Sulfurospirillum sp. | reverse complement strand
AAAACAGGATTTTCTCTTGGTATGATATTGATGAAAAAGGTGATAGAGTCTCAGCAATGCCTTCATATGATTGGCTTGATGAGAAGAGCATTGAGGATCTTGTAGCATTTTTTATGTCTCAAAAATATACCCATCCTAAACCAAACTAACGCATAACAGCGTTTCTATTTTGTTCACAGTTCGGGCAGATGTTCTCAAGTATAGCCCAAGCTATGTTTGAGGTTATCTGACGAAAAGAGTGAATAAAATAGAGACGCCCTACGGGGAGAGCAAAGAGGCACAATCTTTAAATCTAAAAATATTTGAACTGCTTTTGAGCAGTCCTGCATATTTTTAAATTCAAATCTTACGCCTCTTTGTGCTCCTGTTATGCGTTAGTTTGGTCAAGGATGGGTATAGCTAAATGTTTACAGAGAAGAATTTACCTCGTCTTATAATAGTAACTCCGATTGTCCTTGTTTTAGTATTTGCTGTACTAATTATATATTTTTTTATAAATACTCAATACAGCAACTTTAAACAAGAGAGTATCGAGTTAGAAAAAGAGTATCTTTTAAAGCAGAAAAATATACTTAAAATTGAAAACGATAAAGTGTTAAAGTATATAAAGTACCATAGAGATGTTGAAAATAGGCGTATACACAAGAGATTTAGAAAGCTAGTGAAGAGTGGAGTGGTACTTAATGAAAAAGATGTTGAAGATTATAGAACAAAAGCAATCACAGAGTTAAAACAAAGAGTAATTGATTGGGTTCAGACTTTACGGTATGGAGCTAATGGTTATGTATGGATTCATGATACTACTCACCACCTTATAGCTCACCCATTTAGAACTTATGAAATTGGCACAGATGATACTAACAATACAGACTCTACAGGAGCAAAAATATTTCAGCAATTTATAGAAGTAGCAACTAAAAATAGAGATGGAGGATTTGTTGAGTATTATTGGGCAAAACCTGAGTTTGGTGCTCCTCGTAAAAAAATTGGTTTTTTAAAACTTGACAAAGAGTGGGGCTGGGTAGTTGGTACGGGTTTATATGTAGATGACATTGAATCTTCTTTGACAAAGAAGAAATTTCAACTTGAGCAAAAGATAGATAAATATGTACAGATTATACTCTTAACAACACTTTCATTGGTTTTAGTTCTCGGTATTGTTAGTTACTTTATATCTCATTATATTGCTCAGATTTTTACAAGTTACCGCAAGAAGGTTGATAAAAAAGAGCAAGCATTAAAAGATTTTAATAGGATGTTAAAAAGTAAAATCGATACTGCTTTGATTGAAGCTAAGAAAAAGGATCAAGCACTTTTATACAAGTCTAGGTTGGCTCAAATGGGGGAGATGATAAGCATGATTGCTCATCAGTGGAGACAACCCCTAAGTGAAATATCAGGTATATTTATGGAGATGGAGACTGCTATAAAGTTTAACAAAGCAGATAGTAAGTTTATAAAACAAGAGGTTCAAAGAGGCGATATAATAATTGGTTATATGTCAAAAACCATTGATGATTTTAGAGATTTTTTTAAACCAGCAAAAACAAAAGAAATTTTTAGTTTAAAAAGGGCATGTGAAGAGGCAACTATACTAGCAAGTGCCACCTTGCAAAGTAGAAGTATCGAGTTAAAATTAGATGTAATTGAAGATCCTAAAGTAAGTGGATATGCATCAGAGTTTGCTCAAGTAGTTTTGAACTTGATATTAAATGCAAAAGATGTTTTGATTGAGAGAGGAATTAAAGAGCCAAAAATTACAATTGAAATAAACATACAAGAAACAAAACCACTAGTATGTGTTAGTGATAATGGTGGGGGGATCGATCTAGATATAATAGAACAAGTATTTGAACCATACTTTAGTACTAAAAAGGGTAGTGGAACAGGTCTAGGGCTATATATCTCAAAGATTATAATTGAAGAGAATATGGGAGGAAAACTTTTTGTTGAAAACTACAATGAGGGGGCAAGATTTTGTATCAAAATTTAACAGTACTCTGTGTTGAAGATGAAGAGGGAGTACGAAGACCAGTTGTAAATACTTTGAGGTATTACTTTGGAAAAGTCTTTGAGGCAAGTAATGGGAAAGATGGTTTAGATATTTATTTTGAACATAAGCCAGATTTAATTTTGTGTGATATACAGATGCCCATAATGAATGGGATAGATATGATTAAAAATATTAGACAAAATGATAGTTTAGTGCCTGTTATCCTTTTAACCGCCTACAACAATGAGGAGTACTTAATAGAGCTTATAAATTTGCATGTTCAGCATTTTATACTTAAACCAATAAACTCAAAAAAGTTAGAAGAGGGCATTAAAAATGCACTTCATGGTAATTTAGTTGGTAGGGTCAAGCTTTGTAAAGATGCAGTTTTAGATATTGATAGTTTAGCTCTACATGTAGACGGCAAGAAGTTGTCTTTGAGTGTTCGTGAGGTTAAGTTTTTGTCTCTACTTTCTACAAATAGAGTTATATTTTATACTCAAATAGAGCAGGAATTATGGGCTCAAAAAGAGATGAGTTCAGGAGCACTGAAAAGTTTTGTTCGTGATTTAAGAAAAAAACTTCCATTTGAAATGATAGAAAATATAGCACAAACTGGTTACAAATTGTTACATATATAGATAAAACAGCTCTACATGTAGAGCTGTTTTATACATTTCCCACCATTTCCCCACTTGAGTCTTGTAAAATAATACAAACTTAAAAGGAGAGATGATGTTAAAAAAAGTAGCATTGCTAGTAGGTGCAACAGCACTTTTGGTTGCAGGAAATGTTAAGTTGGATCTAAATGCGAAGTATGGTGCAAATAACTTCCATACAAAAGGTGCAGAGAAATTTGCTAGTTTAGTAAGTAAGTATACAGATGGTAGCGTGAAAATCACAGTTCATGCTGGAGGTTCTTTGGTTAAAGGTAACCCACTTAAAGCAGTTAAAGATGGAACTGCTCCAATGACAGATATGTTTATACCTTTTACAAGTGGTGGAGGCAAAGTTTTTGGCATCTCTGCACTTCCTTTTGTAGCTTCAAGTTATGATGATGCTTATAGATTATATCAGATTTCAAAACCAGCATATGATAAGGTAGCGAAGAAATGGAATCAAAAAATGCTTTATGCTGTAACTTGGCCACCAAGTGGAATTTATACTATGAAATCAATAAACTCTACAAAAGACTTTAAAGATGTTAAAGCAAGAACTTATGATAAGAATTCTGCAAACTTTGTAAAGATGGCTGGCGGTAATGCTGTAGCACTTCCTTGGGGAGAGGTTTACTCTGCTCTTCAAACAGGAATGGTAAACGCTGTTGTTACAAGTTCAGCATCAGGAAAAGATGGTAAGCTTTGGGAAGTATTGAAAAATTTTACAAAGATTGGTTATGCGTATCCACTTCAGGCGGTTACAATCAATCTTGATTATTGGAATTCTTTGAGCAAAGATCAGCAGTCTGCAATGCTAAAAGCAGCAAAAGAGATTGAAGCAATGCAATGGGAAGAGAGTAAGAAGGAAGACGCTGTTGCTCTTAAGATGCTAGCAGATAATGGCATGAAAGTAAGTGAGCCAAGTGTAACACTTAAATCAGAATTAGATGCTATTGGTAAAAAACTACTTAATGAGTACTTGAAAGATGCAAGTAGTGATATTAAAAAGATTTTTGCTGAGTATAAATAGCCGTGAATTGGTTAGATAACCTAAATAGTAAGCTCTCCAAAGGGGGAGCTTACATCTCATCAACACTTTTTGTTGGGCTTGTAGTTCTTATAATGACAGAGATAGTTGGACGGTCTTTCTTTGACTACTCAACAATGCTTGCCGATGAATACAGTGGATACTTTTACTTAGGGTCAGTCTTTTTTGGACTAGCTTATACTTTTAATGAGTCTGGGCATATCCGCATAAATATAGTAACTTCAAGACTAAGCAAAAATTTTCAAAGATATATAGATATATTTGCAGGAGTATTAGCTACTAGCATACTTACCTACGCACTTTTTTATAGCTATCTTTTTATGGAAGACTCAAAAGAGATGGAGATGCTTAGTGAAGCAGTCTCAGAAACTCCTCTTTGGCTTACTCAAATTCCAATTACAGTTGGCATGAGTCTTTTTGTTTTTGCTTCATTTGTTTTTACTCTAAAAAGGATTTTTAATGATAAGTGATCCTTTAGTATTATCTGTTGTATTGATTGGCATAATGTTTTTCTTTTTACTTAGTTCCATCTGGATTGGAGCAGCTTTGATGCTTACAGGTATCGCTGGAATGTTTTTGTTTGAACATAACCTACCCCCTGCAATTAGCTTAGTTCAAAAAGCTGGAGACCTTCTAGCAGGGTCAATGTACGACTCTATGAACTCGTGGTCCCTTGCGGCACTTCCTATGTTTATCTTGATGGGTGAGATTCTATACCACTCTTCAATCTCAACTAGACTTTTAAACGGTCTTATGCCTTGGCTTACAAAAGTACCAGGAAGACTTTTGCATGTAAATGTTGCTGCTTGCTCTTTGTTTGCAGCAGTTTCTGGCTCATCTGCAGCCACAACTGCAACAGTAGGAAAGATAACGCTAGGAGAGCTAAAAAGTAGAGGTTATAGTAAAAAACTTGCCATTGGCTCATTGGCCGGTAGTGGAACACTTGGCTTTTTGATTCCTCCTAGTTTGATAATGATTATCTATGGGGTTCTTTCTGATGTTTCTATTGGTAAACTTTTTATTGCAGGTATTTTTCCTGGACTTTTACTTGCTTCGGCATACTCGTTTTATATTATATTTGCTTCAAGCATAGATAAAACTACAGTTCCCTCCAAAGAAGAGAAGTTTACAAACATAGATAGACTAAACTCTTTGAAAGATTTAGCTCCCATTTTTTCGCTAATTGCACTTGTAATGGGAAGTATATATGGTGGTTTTGCGACTCCAACAGAGGCTGCTGCACTTGGTGTGGTTGGAGCAATTGCTTTGGCATCATTTTTTAGAAGTTTTAATTGGAAGATTTTTCAAGAGTCACTTTTCAATGCGGTAAAAACTACGGTTATGATAAGTTTTATTATCATTGGTGCTGGATTTTTATCTCAAGTTGTTGGCTTTTTGGGAATTGCAAGAGCTATTAGTGAGTTTATAGGAGGGCTAGGGCTTTCGCCATATATGCTAATTTTTGTTATTGGGCTTATGTATATTGTGCTTGGTATGATTTTAGATGGTATATCAATCGTCGTTATGACCTTGCCAATCGTACTTCCTATTATAGTTATGGCTGGGTTTGACCCTCTTTGGTTTGGTATATTTTTGGTTTTTATGGTGGAGCTTTCTCAGATAACTCCTCCTGTTGGATTTTCTCTATTTGTTATTCAAAGTATATCAGATGAAAAAATTAGTTATATTTTAAAAGCTACTTTTCCATTTTTTATTATTATGATACTAATTGTAATGATAGTAACAATCTTTCCTGAGATAGTTACTTATTTACCTGCTAAAATGGTAGGATAACATAGTATAATAATAAAAAATATCCTAAAAGGGGATAATATACCCATCCTAAACCAAACTAACGCATAACAGCGTTTCTATTTTGTTCACTATTGAGACAGATGTTCTCAAGCATAGCCTAAGCTATGTTTGAGGTTATCTAACAAAGAGAGTGAGTAAAATAGAGACGCCCTACGGGGAGTACAAAGAGGCATAATCTTTAAATATAAAAATATTTGAATTGCTTTTGAGCAGTCCTGCATATTTTTAAATTCAAATCTTACGCCTCTTTGCACTCCTGTTATGCGTTAGTTTGATTTAGGATGGGTATATGACTAAAGATTTTAGAAAAAAAATAGCGAAAGGGGAGTTTTGCTCTCCTACTGCTGGGTACTGTTCTGGGTTTGTGCAGACCAATATGGTGGTTTTACCAAGTAAGTATGCTCAAGATTTTGAAGAGTTTGCAAAACTAAACAACAAAGCAATCCCAGTTTTAGAAGTTGTTAAAAATTCTCATTATTCTACATTTCTATCAGACAACGCAAATCTTCTAAACGAACTTCCATCTTATGATATCATTGAAGATGGTGAGGTAGTCAAAACAGTAACAAGCATAGAAGAGTATTATGACGAAGACTTGGTATTTTTTCTTATAGGGTGTAGCTTTACTTTTGAAAAGGCTCTTACAGATGCTGGTATAAGTCTTCGCTATGTTGAACAGAAAAAAAATGTCTCAATGTACAATACGAATATAGAACTAAATCCATATGGTATTTTTAAAGGCACTATGGTGGTCTCAATGCGACCAGTAAAAAAGGAGTTGGTTGCAGATGCTTGTGTGGTTACAAGCCACTACCCAGCGACTCATGGCTCGCCGATTCAGGTAGGTTATCCTGAGATGATAGGTATTGCAGATTTGCAAAAACCAGACTATGGAGATGCTGTGGAAGTCAAAGATGATGAGATTCCTCTTTTTTGGCCATGTGGAGTTACTCCTCAAAATGTTTTAAGGGATATAAAAATACCATTTGCTATAACACATAGCCCTGGCTATATGTTTGTAACAGACAAAAAAGATAGTGATTATTATGAGGGTTGATGAGGTTATACTTCAGCACTCGACAAGAGGCATGGATATATTGCAAAAACTCCACCCCAAAGAGCATTGTAAAGAGGCAGTAGAGGCATTTATAAAACTAGAAAAAGGCGTAGTTTTTCTGTATACGGGTTTTTATGTAGAAGGTTTTGCAGAGACAGATGGGCCAGTAGGAACTTACTTTTTGGCAAAAGCTTTAAACTCTTTGGGTTATAAGTCAGTAGTCGTTACAGATATGTATTGTAAAGATTTTTTTAAAGAGATAGAGACAATTTATATACCTATAGAGGGACACAAAACTAGCTACTATAAAGCAATCTTAGAAGAGTATAATCCAACTTGTCATTTTAGTATTGAGAGATGTGGACGGAATGTGGAAGGAGAGTATGCAAACATGAGAGGCGACAGAGTAAGTGAGTTTACAGCGCCTCTTGATGACCTTTTTGTATTGGGATCAAAGACAAAACCTACATTTGCTATAGGAGATGGTGGCAATGAACTAGGTATGGGAAATTTTGCTAAAGATGTTGTAGAACACCTTGCATTAAACCCTTGTATAGTTCCTTCTGATTACCCAATTATCGCTACTGTATCAAACTGGGGAGCATATGGATTTATTACTTATCTTGATGTAAATTTACTACCTAGTTTTGAAGAAGTAGATGAGTATTTAGGTTTTATAGTTGAACTTGGTGCCGTTGATGGTGTTAGTAAGAAAAAAGAGAAGACTGTAGATGGTAAAGAGTGGCATATAGAAGAGAAGATACTTAAAAGCTTGGCAAAAGTTTAAAGTAGAGACTTGACCCCTTAAGGAGATGTTGTGAAATTGAATTGTGATTTAGGAGAGAGCTTTGGTTCTTGGAGTATGGGTGAAGATGAGGCAATAATACCACTGATTGATATGGCAAATATTGCATGCGGATTTCATGCCTCAGATCCCCTTGTAATGCAAAAAACAGTTGAGTTTGCGAAAAAGCATAGTGTTATGATAGGAGCACATCCTGGCTACCCTGATTTAGTTGGTTTTGGTAGACGAAGTATGAAGTGTAGCTCTGAGGAGATAGAAGCTTTTGTAGTATATCAAGTGGGAGCCTTGAGTGGAGTTTGCAAAGCAAGTGGAGCAAAAGTTGAGTATGTAAAGCCCCATGGAGCACTTTATAATGATATGATGAAAGACGAAAATATCATGAGAGCCATACTAGGAGCTATTAGTAAAATAGACAAAAATTTAAAACTTATGATACTTTCAACTACAAAAAATAGTTATTATGAAAAATTAGCATATGAGTTTAGGGTCGAGCTTATTTATGAAGTATTTGCAGATAGGGCATATACAAATGATGGATTTTTAGTGCCAAGAACTCAAAGTGGAGCGGTAATTCATGACTTAGATACAGTATTAAAACGGATTGATTTACTAAAGAGTGAAGGAATGCTTGTTACAATAGATGGAAGTAAGATAGAGCTAAAAGCAGATAGTATGTGTGTCCATGGGGATAATGCAGAAGCTGTAAAATTTGTAAAAGCATTAAGAGACTATATAGTGGCAGGTGATTAGCATATGAGATGTTTTAATGTAGCATCGGTTGATTCGATTATAGTCTATTTTGGTAATGAGATAGGTGAAGATGTAGCAAAAGAGGTGCGAGATAGTTTTTATGCTCTTAAAAGTGCAAATTTAAAGCATATGATTGAAGTTGTTCCTTCTTATACTTCTATCATGGTTAGTTATGATTTTTTACAGACTAGCTACAAGCAGATGTGCAAAGAGATTGATGAGGTATTAAACCATGCCGAAGAGTTTTCTCATGATATTACGACAAGGTCTGTAAGTATACCCGTGTATTATGGAGAAGAAGTTGGATTAGATTTGGAAAATTTAGCGACAATAAAAAAGCTAAGTATAGATGAGATTATAGCTCTGCATGCAAATAAAGAGTATTTTGTATATGCTATAGGATTTAGCCCAGGCTTTCCATATATGGGGGAGGTAGATGAGATTCTTGCAACTCCTAGACTTGCAAATCCAAGAGCAAAAGTACCAAAAGGAAGTGTGGGGATTGCAGATAAGCAAACGGCAATTTACCCACAGCTTAGCCCTGGAGGCTGGCAGATTCTTGGAAGAACACCGATTGAAATGTTTGACACATCATATGATGGGTTTTCTTACTTAAAAGTTGGTGACAAGGTAAAGTTTAGAGCTATAGAAAAAGATGAATTCTTAGAGCTTGGAGGTGAGTTATGATTGGTGGATTTGAAGTCATAACAGCGGGCATTCAAGCGACGATTCAAGATTTGGGAAGAGTAGGATTAGCAGAGATTGGAGTTAGTTCTGCCGGTGCTTTAGATGAGTTTGCATTTTCTAGTGCAAATATGCTTTTGGGAAATGAGTATGGAACAAATATGCTTGAAATTGTTTTTGGTGGAGTTAAGCTAAGAGCAAAAGGTTCAACTTCATTTGTTTTGACAGGGGCAAAAGTAGATGCAAAAATTAACAATAAGCCAATTGAAATATGGAAAACATACAAAATAGAAGATGGCGATACTTTGAGTTTAGGTTTTGCTTCAAGTGGAACTAGGGTTTATTTAGCAGTTAAAGGAGGCTTTAATATTGAAAAAGAGTATGGAAGTTGTTCGGTTAGTATAAAAGAGAAAATTGGAGGAACACCTTTGAAAGTAGGGCAGTTTTTACCATTTGAATGCAACATATTACAAAACAATTATAAGTTGTTTAGTAAATATGTACCAAATTATGATAAAATAACAACTCTTAGAATTGTAGCTGGGTATCAGTGGGATATGTTTGAAGAGTATGAGAGAGAAAAATTCTTTAAGTCAGATTACAAAGTAACAGGTCAAAATGATAGAATGGGTTTTCGCCTAACCGGAGAGAAAATTACCTCTACATGTAAAGGTATAGTTTCTGAGCCTATTGCTTATGGTTCGGTTCAAGTTCCAGCACATGGTGAGCCTATTGTGCTTTTAAAGGAGAGACAAACTATTGGTGGTTATCCAAAGATTGGTGCGGTAATCAAAGTAGATTGTTTTAGGTTAGCTCAACTAAAACAGGATTCACAAGTCAAGTTTAAACTTGTTAGTCTTGATGAAGCTAGAGAAATAGATATGGATTTTTACAAATTTTTCAAGGAGATTTGATGATACTAAAGAAAATGTTGTTCCCTGTTGGGGGTGGAGATGAACTTGAAGCTAGAATTAATGGAGCTCTATTGGTTGCAAAGAGACTAAATACACACTTAGAAGTACTTGTAACAGAGGCAAATGTAAGTAGTGGTGTACCTTCTGGTATGGTTCTTCCAAATGAAGTTGTAAAAAGATTAGAGCAAGTACATATTGAAAATTTTAAATCAGTTTTAGATACACATAAAAAAATATTTGATAATAGTTGTAAAAAAATTGGTATTATTGAGAGTGAAACTCCTCAGGACAATGAAGCTACAGCACACTTGAACATAACAGTTGGAGTAAGAAGTCACATGGTTGCACAACAGACAAAATTTTGTGATATGGTTGTTGCTGCTGCTCCTCAAAAAGGTGTAGCTACTGCAACTTTTGAAGCAGCAGTTTTAAAAAGTGGAAAGCCTGTTATGGTAATCCCAAGAGCTATGAAAAAGTTTGAGATTAACAGTATTATTATTGGATGGAATAACTCTCCAGAGGTTGCAAGAGCAGTTTCCGAAGCAATTCCTTTTATGAAACAAGCTAAAAAAGTTCATATAGTATCTTCAAAAGCATATACAACTGAAAATCTGACTAGAATTAGAGATTTAAGAGAATATCTCGCAATCCATGGAATTGAAACTACATTTGAGCTTATTAAGACAACTTTTATTCCGGGTGAAGCAATTTTAAATGCCGCTAAAGATGGTGATTTTGATATGATTGTTGCTGGTGCATATTGTAAAAAAGGACTCAAAGAGATGATGCTAGGTGGATCTTCAAGATACCTTCTAGAGCATACAGATATACCTGCTTTGGTATCCCACTAACAAAGATATTTTAACACGCTACATCTTGTGGCGTGTTAAAAATCTCTCTTGTGAAAAGATAGCTATTTTTGTTTATTGATAGCTTCTTTAGCCCCTTTTAGTGCATTCATTGCAACTTCCCAGGCTCTTGTTCCTAATCGTTTTGCCTCTTTTGTTATGTTTTGAGTTCTTTCATCTTTCTTTATAGATTCAAACTTCTCTGAAGCTATTTTCTCAAATTCTTCAATCTTCTTTTCAGCTTTTTTTACAAATTCATTCTCACTTATATTGAGCTCATCAATTTTTTCACTTAACATTTCACTTGTCTCAGTAGCAACACGCTTAATCTTGGCAAGAGAGCTGTTTATATCATTTTCTATGATATTTTCCATAATCTCATGAGAGATTCCATCTGATTTAGCAAGAGTCTTCTTAACAACATCGATAAAGTTCTCCTCAACCTTAATAAGGTCTCTCTTAACTGCCTTTAAGTCATGGTCGGCAAGCTCCTCTGGAGCAAACTTGAGATCATTTTTAAATTTGTCTATAGATTTTGCTATACCCTCTTTGGTTCCATGTATAGCACCATTTAAAAGACTCTTGGCATTTCCTTGGTCTTCATCAGCGATTTCAATTACGACGCCGAGGACGCTACTTGTTATGTCCATAATCCTACTTTTTGTAAGCGGACCTTCGTTTATAGTTTGATAAGTAATATTTTTTGTAATTTCAAAAACAGTGTCTTCAATATCTTTTGCATGTTCTAGTGTTGTTAGGATTGCTTCACTTGTAGTCTCTTTTAAAATTCCAAGCATCTCAATACCTCTTAGCTTTGTACTTTGCAGGGCCTTTATAGACTCTTTTGAAATATTGTCATCCATCTTTTCTATATGATTTTCAAGTATATCAAGAGTGCCTATTATGCTTTTTTGTATATTTCTCTTCTCTCTTTCAATAGACTTTTCTAGCTGCTCTTTTTCATAAATAGTTTTGTATAAAAACTCCTCTTTGTCATAGGTTGCTGCTTTTATTAGTCCTGTGATAACTGCATCTATATTGTCTACATTATCTAGTTTCTCATTTTGTAGTACTCTACAGAACATTTCAAAAAGTTCGCCTAGTCGAATCTGTATTTTTTTCTCATCTTTTAGTCTTTGTATTTTCTTTTTTGATAACTCAAAAGTAAGTTCACTAATCTCTTCAAAAAGGCTTGAATTGTTGTTCTCTTTTAGAGAAGCACTAAATATATTTTGTATTGTTTTCATTATTATCTCCTATAGGACAAATTTTATTGATTTATGATTTTTTAGCTCTTCAAATACTGCTTTTCTGTCATCATCACTATGGACAAGTGTTGAGACGGTATGGCTTTGGTATTTTCCACCTTTTGAATTGTTTGATTTTTTGATACTATGTTCTCGTTTATCAAGTACACTTTTTACTACATCCTTTACATTGTGATGTGACTCTAATATGGTCTTATACTCCCAATTACAAGGATAACTTAGGCTAAGCTTCTCTTTTGAATTCTCCACTTTTACCTCCACATTTTGATTCTAGTTGTACATTTGAGATAACCATACTTTTATCAATCGCCTTCGCCATATCATATATGGTTAGAAGTCCTATGCTTACACCTGTAAGTGCTTCCATCTCGACACCAGTTTGACCTTTTAATTTTGCTGTTACACTAAGTTTAAAGCCAGGAAGCTCTGGAAGTTCATCCGCATCTACATTTACTCCTGTAAGCATGAGGGGATGACACATAGGAATCAAGTCACTTGTTTTTTTAGTTCCAAGTATGGCAGCTATGACTGCAGTTTGTACGACTGGTCCTTTTTTTGCTTTTTCACTTACAATCATATCATAGGCTTCTTGACTCATTTTGATTGTTCCACTTGCAACTGCTACTCTTGTAGTATCAGCTTTATCAGACACATCTACCATCTTAGGTCTATCTTTTTCATCTAAATGTGTTAATTTCATTTCAATTTTTTCCTATTTTTAATTACTGTTATTATATCAAATTTGATATTGTTTAACATTGAAACTGCAATAATAGTTAAAATTGTTCCAATTATTACATGTAGACCAATTCTCTCACCTAGAAACATTGCACTAAGTCCAATAGCAAAAAATGGAACTAAAAAGATGAAAGAGCTTACTTCATTGGTACCAAGTTTCTCAATGCCAACAAAGTAAACAGATGTTGCAAATGTAGTTCCTGCAAAAGCGATACAAGCGATGTTAAAGAGAAAAACAGGCTCATGGCTTACAGTTTTTAAAAAAGAAAAATCTACAAAAAATAGAGCTACAAGAAGAGTGGTTATAGCGTACATGTAGAAGATAAAAACCAAAGGTGCAACTTTTGTTGCTTTTGAACTAACTATCGTTAAAATAGGCCAAAGAAGAGATGCTAAAACAAAGTAAAGGTTATACTTTGTAAGGACTTGCTCTGCTCCTAGTGTCCAAACTCCTAGCATCATCAAAACACCAAAAGCTCCTAAAAATAGAGCTAAGACATCTTTTGAGCTGATTTTACGACCAAAAAATAGAGCCATAAGTAAAAAAGTATTGATAGGAACCAGAGTGGTTACAAATGCCCCTCCTAATCCCGCTGTCCCAAACTTTGCTCCAAGAAAAAAGTACTTCATATAGGCTATGTTGGTGATAGCTGCTAGAGTTGCAAGAAAAAGGGTTTTCTTGTCTATTTTAAACGACTTTTTAAGGTAAACTAAAATAGGAATAAAACTAAGACTTGCCAACCCAAATCGTAAAAATACCATCTCGTACTCATTTACATAGTTACTTAGAACTTTAACATTGACCCAAGAAGCACCCCAGCCAACCATGGCAATGGTGAGTAGTATGTAAAATATGTTTTTGTTTTGTGTCATTTTATGCCTTTACATGTAAAAGGGGTATTGTACTCTTATTTTTCGTATAAATAAACTATAAAATTCACTTCGTACATGTAGAGCTTTTTATACTCAAAACATCTCCCATCTCTTCTCCCCACTCTTGCAAAAGTGAAAAGATTGGTATCAGCTTAGATCCATTGTCAGTTATGGTATATTCTACCTTTGGAGGCACTACAGGATATACTTTTCTAGTGATGAGTCTATCCTCTTCTAGCTTTCTTAGGGTTTGGGTTAACATCTTTTGAGTGATTGTTTCTAGCTGCTTTTTTATCTCACCATAGCGTAATGTTCCATGGCTTAGATACCAAAGAATTAGCCCCTTCCACTTGCCACTTACCAAATCCAATGAGAGTTCAAATGGGCATTTGTACTGTTTTCCTCTATATTCTACATTCATTAGTATCCTTTTGGTATGTATATTACTTTTTAGATAGTTCTTGACATTATAACATATAATAGATACTATTTTAAAAAACAAGGAGCTAATGATGCAAAATAGAGAGATTTTTACAAAAGCACTAGAATTTAGACATGCTTGCAAACTATTTGACGAGAAGAAGAAAATTAACGAGCAAGATATAAGATACATACTTGAAGCAGGAAGAATGTCCCCTTCTTCATTTGGGATGGAGGGATGGAAGTTTCTAGTTATAACAGACGAAAAGCTAAAGGAGGAGTTAAAGCCATGTTGTTGGGATCAGCCACAAATCACAACTTGTTCACATCTTGTCGTGATTTTAGGTGCCTTAAACCCTCTAAAGCTACAAAGTGGTACACCTCAAAAGAGATTTGCCAGAAGAGATTTGCCAGATGATATGATACAGAGATATGTTGGTGTTTATAAAACTTTTATAGATGCCAAAAGAGATGATACAGATACATTTGCATGGAGTGCAAGGCAGACATACATAGCAGCTACAAATATGATGATGGCTGCAGCAGTACTAGATATAGACTCATGCCCAATTGAGGGTTTTGAGAAAGAGAAAGTTGATAAAATTTTAAAACTTGATACAGATGAGTTTCAAACTTCACTCATTTTGCCCTTTGGATACAGAGTAAAAGAGCAACCTAAGCACATGCGACGGGATTTTGACGATATAGTGGAATTTGTAAGATAAAAAATAGGAGCAAGTGCCTGAGCACAATAAAAAAGGTCTAGTCAGTACAATAAACAAGGATGTATTTTTCTACTACCCATTTTGAAAAAGGTATTGAAGAGGTGAAGGCTGGACTTACTGCATTTAGTACATGAACACTCTTTTCATCACCCTCGACTACAAAATCTTGCACTAGTTCGAGTGTTTTTGTATCTAGTAGTTGAGCCCTGATGCCAGGGGTGCTCCATGAGTCATAGCCTTTGTGATTCATGTTCTTTGTGAGTCCTTCGGCTAGTCCTATAAGGTGTGACTTTATGTACTTTTTTACTTCTGTATAGGCAAGTGATCTAAAACCAAAAGCATTTGTTAGAAAAAGTTTTGCTTCGTAAAAGAGTATTTGTACCATTTCTTCTAGTTTAAAGTTGTCAAATCCTTTGTAGTTTTCTCTCCAAAAGGCAGGTATAGCAGTCGGTCCTATTTTGGCTTCGTTTTTTACCGTGAGCGTATAGTGAACTCCCAAAAATGGATTGGCTAGATTTGGGACGGGGTAGACATTGGTTTGTAGTTGAGAGAGATTATCTTTGTCTTTAAGGTAGATTCCCTTAAACGGAAT
Organism: Sulfurospirillum sp.; assembly: GCA_026987955.1. GTDB lineage: Bacteria > Campylobacterota > Campylobacteria > Campylobacterales > Sulfurospirillaceae > Sulfurospirillum_A. Next base: position 9,667 of record JALSME010000004.1, on the reverse strand, counting down.
GATAACATAGTTTTTTGCAAAACCATACTCTTGTGCTATCTTATCAGCATATAGCCCTGCACAGTTTATAACTTTTTTACACTTTATGCTTCCTTGAGATGTTAGGACTTCATTATCGCTAATGCGTTTCTTATATGCGGTGTTTGTTAGGATTGCTACTCCCATCTCTTCTATGACTTTTCCAAATTCTAAAGTAAGCTCTTTAGGGTCTACTGTTGAAGTTGTAGGTGAGAATAGGGCTTTTTTGTATGTTTTTATATTTGGATATTTTTCATTTAGTTCATCTTCATTCATCCATCTAAGCTCAACTCCATTGTTGTCGCCTCGTCTTTTTAGCTCTTCAAGCCCCTTTAACTCTTCTTCATTTGTAGCTATTACGACTTTGGCACATCTGTTTACATGTAGACCTCTTTGGTCGCAAAACTCATGCATAGCTTTGTTGCCATCGCGAGTAAATTTTGCTTTTAAGGAGTCTGCCGAGTAGTAAAAACCAGCATGAAGAACACCAGAGTTCCTGCCACTACTATGCATGGCAAGCTCTGGTTCTTTATCTATAAGTATTATTTTAGAGTTTGGCTCTTTCTCTTTTAGGGTTTTTGCTATATTTAAGCCTATGATACCACCGCCGATGATAAGATAGTCGTACATTTAGTAGCCTAACTCTTCATCGATAAGGATTATAGTGGTTCTTCCTTTCTCATCCCCATTTATAAAAGCAAATTTATTGCCTATATTATCAGCGTTATATTGAGGAGTTTTACCCATCTCTATAGCTTTTTTATTCATACGGTCTATATTTTTTACAGCAGCTACCTCGCGGATGCGTTTAAATCCTGCGTGGATATCGTCTACTATTTTATTAACTCCCACAAAAAGAAGAACTTTTTTTGGTCCAAAGATTTGAGCAGCAACTCTGTTTCCGCTTCCATCTGCATTTACAAGCTCACCTTTTTTTGTGATGGCATTACATCCTGTAATGTAGAGGTCACTTAGAATTCCCTCTCTTCTTCGGTTGAGATTTTCAGCCATATCAATACCGCTCTCATACTGGTTGCATAGGTTTATATTTTCTCTTTGTATTAGGTAGTCCAAAAGACCAATCTGAGCTACAGTGGTTGATCCACCAAGCCCAATTTTTAGACCATCTTTTATGTACTTTTTCGCTATTTCTAAAGCTTCATTAGAGTTTTTTACATGTAGAACTTCAAATCCATTTTTTTCTAGGTTGCTAATTGTGTTTTGCACTGTTTTCCTTTTGTAATTTTATGAAATGCCATTATAACAATAAATAGCAAAATACCTACTATATGAGTATCTGGAACAATCTCAAAGTAGCTCTCCCAACCAAGCATGCTGTCTTGTGATAGAAGAAGAAGGGAGCTTGTAGCAAAAATAGCTCTTTCAACAATATATATTTTTCTGTCCCAAAAGCCTTCTATAGTAATAGTAAAGGCTAAAAAACCAACCATTGCAAATCCAAACACTTCAACTCTTTCTATCCACTCACCTGTAACAAGTGGAGAAAAAGCAAATAGGATTGGCACTATATAGAGACCCTTTCCTAATATCCAAGACTGAACGCCCGTTTTCATGGGGTGTGTTCCTGCAATCCCAGCTGCTGCAAATGCTGCAAGGCAGACTGGTGGAGTGAGGTTTGAGTCTTGTGATAGCCAAAAGATGATAAGGTGAGCAGCGAGTAGCGACATAGTAACTTCAGGTATGGTAACTCCAGCTGCCGCAAGTGCTGCCATCTCAGGAGAGAGCATCAAGCCAACTAGTGCAGGAGCAGAAAGAACTGCTAAAACAACATATGATGCAGTTACAGGAAGTCCCATACCTAAAACAAGAGAAGCAACAGCGATAAGAACAAGAGCGATAATAAGCTGACCTTGTGACCACTCCATAATAAGTTGAGAAAAGGTAATACCAATTCCAGAGATATTAATAGCACCAACAATAATACCAACGCCAACGAGTAATACCCCTGTTACTACCATATTTTGACTACCAAGAGCTAAAGCTCCTAAAATCTCCTTAATTCCCATTCTTTTGTGTTTAGTTAAATATGATGCCCCAACAATAGCAATAATAGCAATACCAGCTGCATAGGTTGGTGTAAATCCATATATAAGAAGTCCAATTAGAGTAGAAAGTGGAATCAAAAAGTGAAAACCCTCTCTTAGGATAGGCAGTAGTTTTACATCACTCTCTTGTACTTTTAAGTCATATTTTTTCGCATGTATGTGTATGTAGAAGCCAATCGACGCAAAGTACAAAATAGCAGGTAAAACAGAAACTGCTATGATAGTGACAAATGGAATCTGTGTGATTTGAGCCATGATAAATGCTCCAGCACCCATAATAGGAGGCATAATCTGACCACCTGTTGAAGCAGCTGTTTCAACACCCGCTGCAAAGATTGGTTTAAAGCCATTTTTTTTCATCATAGGGATTGTTATAGATCCAGTTGAAACTGTATTGGCAACTGCACTCCCTGAGATAGTTCCCATAAGAGCAGAGCTAAAAACTGCAACATGACCTGCACCACCTCTGAATTTTGAAGTAAGAACAGAGCTAAGATCTACGATGAAATCTCCTGCACCACTTTTAAGTAAAAATGCGGCAAAAAGTATAAACATAAATACATAGGTAGAAGATATAGTAGCGATTGAGCCAAAAAGTCCCTCACCAGTAAAGTAAATACGATATAAAAATCGCTCAGGTGTCATGCCTCCAAATGCAAATACACCTTCAAGATACTTGCCAAAAAATGTTATGTACCCTATAGCGGTAAGCATAATTGCAGGGATTATAAATCCAGTAGTTCTTCTTGTTATTTCAATTGAAAGTACGATAGAGAGTATAGCCACATTGATATCCCAAAATCGCATGGTACCATTAGCCTCTTGATATAGAGACTCTTCAAAACCCATCATATAGATTGCCGGAACCAATACCAATATTGATAGAAAAATATCAAATATAGATACAAATTCGTCGCTTGAAAACTTTGATCCTCTATAAGTTAAAAAACCAAGAGAAGCTAGCAGAGAAAAGTGTGCAGCATTGAACCAAAGGTCACTTAAACCGCCTTCTATATTAATATAGAAGTGAAAAATTGAGATGAAGATAGCGTAAACAAATGTAAATTTGTTTACGCTAGTTTTACTAAACTTTAGCATGTTTTACTTTGCTATTAGTCTATCAGGAATGTCAATTCCTTGTTCTTTATAGTACTTTGCAGCACCTGGATGAAGAGGCATAGGAAGACCTGCTATTGCCTTTTTTATGTTCATAACTTTTGTAGCTTTATGAACTGTATTTAGGAAAGGAAGGTTTTCATACATAGTTTTTGTTAGAAGATATACAACTTCATCAGGCGTATCTTTTGTAACAACAAGCAAGTTAGGCTGAGCTATCGTATTTATATCTTTTTTCTGTCCAGGATAAGTTCCTGCTTTGATCACATATCTTGTCCATACTGGGTATGCTGAAGCAATTTTTTTAACATCTGCATCACTAAATTCTAAATGTTGAATTTTGTCCGCCCCAATAGAAGCATATGCATTTGTAATTGCACTTGTTGGAGGACCTGATGGGATGTTCATACCATCTATCTTGCCATCTTGAAGCGAAGTAGCACTTGGTCCATAGCCTAAAAACTGTAGGTTCATCTTAGTATAGTCAATACCTAAAGCACCTAAAATTGTCTCACCTGATACTCTTGTTCCTGAGTTTCTTTTACCAATTGAAAACTTTTTGCCATATAGATTTTTCATATCCATGATGTTACCAGTAGTAGCTATTTTGTTATAAACAACAAATTGCTCAACATTTTGCCAAAGCATACTTACAGAGCGAAGATTTTTTCTAGGTTTCCCTTCGTATTTTGCTTTGCCTTGCCACGCCATAGAACCAAATAGCCCTTGTAAGATTGCAAAGTCAACTTCACCTTTATCAATCATATCTACATTTTCACCACTTCCTGCTGATGTAATAGCAGAGAAGGTCATTTTGTGTTTTTTTGCAAGCTTTAGACTAGCAATAGTCGCAATACCAACTCCAACAGGATAGTATGTTCCACCTGTACTTGCAGTTGCAATTATATATTTTTGTTCTTTTTTACCAGCATTTGCACCAGTAATTAGAGCAGCACTAAGTACTGAAGTAACTAAAACTTTTTTTAGTAGACTTATTTTTTTCATTTTGACTCCTTAAATTTAAACTAAGGACATTATAGGAAAGAGTTTCAAAAAAGTTTCAATGGTTGACTGAAAAAAAAGAAAAAAAAGAAAATATGTTACTTATTTACTCTATTATATAGCCTTGACCTTTGCGTGAGAGAATAAAATCTTTTGTTTTAATCTTATCTTTAAGTCTTTTCATTACAGTTCTAAATGTAGCATCAAGAGCATTTTTATCTTTCCATAACTCTTTTTTAAAACTTTCTATTGTTACAATAGTATTTTGATTTTTTATTAAAATATCTAGGGCTATGGACTCTTTTTTTGATAGCTTAACAAGAGTTGTATTTTCATAGAGTAGCTTTGTTAGTTTGTTATATGTAAAAACATCATTTATTATAACTATGTCATTGTTGTGTTTTTTGTCTGATAGAACCTCTTCTTTTGCTTTGGTTAACATTTCCATAACATTGTCTACATTTAATGGCTTAATAAAGTATCCTAAAACCTTTAGTTCAATGGACCTTAGCAACATATCTTCATCTTTATATGCTGAAACGATAATGAATTTTTGGTTTTTATTTAGCGCATGAATTTTTTCAAGCATTTCAATACCATCCATATTTGGCATTTTTATATCTGTTAAAACTAAGTCAAAAAGTTTACCTTTATTAAATGCTGTAGTGTAAGTATCTAACCCTTGTCGTCCATCTTCAACGACAACAACTTCATCAAATATAGTATTAAGATAGAAGCCAAGTATATCTCTAGCTACAGCTTCATCTTCTGCTAAAAGAACTTTTGTCGAAATATGCAATTGTAAACCTTTTTTATCGATATAACCGATTATATAAATTAATTTACTAAACAGTCCTTAAAAGTAGCAATATAGTTACATATTTGTGTCAAAGTGTAACTTTTTGTTTATAAGAGTATTGTAAATGTTATGCCATTTGTCTCATTGGAGGCATATATCTCTCCTCCCATACTCTCTTCAATAATGGCTTTAGTCATATAAAGACCAATACCTGTACCTTTTTTGCCAGATTTGGTTGTAAAATATGGCTCAAACATTTTGTCCAATATCTCTTTTTCAAGTGGTTCACCGCTGTTATGGATGGTTATTTTTTTGTCTTCTATTTTAATGTTTATAGTGCCTGTCTTGTCACCTATAGCATCTCTAGCATTAGAGAGAATATTCAAAATAGCTTGTTGGAACTCATTTTTATATCCATCAATATATAGATGGGTACCTTCAAGGTTTATTGTTATATTTTCTTTGACATTCAAAATAGATATAGCAGATTTTATCGCTCCTTTAATATCAAAAGGTTCTCTGTTTTTAGATGGTTTGTGAAAATCTCTAAAGTCATCTATGGTTTGTGACATATATTCAATCTGCTCTTTTGCTTGTTTAAAGAAACTGTCAAATGTCTTCTCTTTGATATTGTCCTTTACAAAATGAATTATGAGTGATATATTGTTTAATGGCTGTCTCCATTGATGGGCAATTGCCCCTATCATTTCACCCATTGCTGCTAGTCTGTTTTGTTGAATTAAAAGTTTTTGTTTCTGCTCATTTTTTTCAATCTCATCTTTGACTATTGATTCTAGCTGATTATTGTAAATATTAAATTGTTTTTTGATGAAACTTGAAAAAAGAGTAGTTACTGTAAGCAGAAGTGTAGCAATAAGGAATATAATAAATATAGCAAATCTTCTTTTGTTTTGAAATTCTTCAATAATATTTTGTTTTTTACCTTCTATTGCTTTGGGATTTTCTGTTATACCAATTAGTAGTTGATACTTTCTAAGATTTCTGTAGTGATCTTTTGTGTTAATTGATGTTGCAATATCCCAGCTTTCTCTGTTGTGCATGTTAAATGAGTTTCTTTTTTCATAATCATGTATCCAAAAATAGTACTCTTTTTTTGGAAAGGTAGGTTGGGTTATGATAGACCTTACATATTGATCTAGTGTCAAGTTTCGAAGACTATCAACCAATGAGAATGCTCCTATAAAAAGTTCACCATCATCTGTTTTGTCAAAGTAGCTTAGCTGAATCGTCTTGTCGATATCATCTCTCCAGGATAAAGATGAGTCTTTTCCTTGTGATGATATGTATAGTAGTGTTAATTCAAGATATTTTTTCTCAGTTTTTTTATTAAATATAAGTTTTTGAATATTTTTTACTAACTCATCTCCATAGTAAATATTTAAATTTTTATCAAATATAACAAATAGTATGTTTTCTTTCTCTTCTATTTCTATTAGATGGGATCTTAATCCCTTGTATCTTGTTGTACTATAAACCCCTTTTAGAAGATGAACACTTTTTTGTAACTCCTGCTGTGCTTCACTTAGCGTTTTATTTATCTTTTGATGAGTATTTTGAATGTAATCATCTAATCTTTTTTGATTTAAAAATCTTTCTTTTTGCATCATAAGGGTGATTTTACTATTTTTTTTGTAATCCATCACAAAGTAGGTAATGAAGACAGATATAATAGTTAGAATGAGAAGAAATATAGGAGGGATGTATGTTAAGATTTTTTCTATATCACTAAGTTTGTATACTTTTTTTGACACATATTTCCTTTTTGCTATAATTCTACCAAAAAAAAGTTGGTTCTGTATGCGTTGTAAAAAAATGAGTTCATTTATTGTTATGGATATAGTAAGAGAAGCAAAAAAATATAAAGATACTGTACACTTTGAAATTGGACAACCAGATCTTCCTCCATCTTGGCATGTAAAAGAGGCACTCCATAAAGCAGTAGATGAGGATAGGTTTTCATACACAGAGAGTCATGGTCTTTTAGAACTTCGTCAGCTAATCGCTAAAGATTATTTGGAAAAATATGGGGTATTTGTTGAAACTGATCAGATTTTTTTGACACCAGGAACGAGTGGCGCATTTTTAATTGCATATGGACTTACTTTACAAAGTGGTGCAAACTTAGGCTTGAGTGATCCATCCTATCCATGCTATAAAAATTTTGCACATCTTTTAGATATAAACCCAGTATTTATGCCGATTGGAAAAGAGAGTAGATATGAGTTACATGTAGAGGACCTAAAAAAGCACAAATTAGATGCTGTGCATATCTCATCTCCTACCAATCCTATAGGAAATATATATGAGACTAAAAACTTTAAGGCTCTTATAGAGTACTGTGATAGTAAAAATATAGCTTTTATCTCAGACGAACTATATCATGGTCTTACATACGAAATAGATGCAAATAGTGCTTTAGAATTTAGCCCCAATGCCTATGTTATAAACGGCTTTTCAAAATTTTACTGTATGCCAGGGAGTAGACTCGGTTGGATTATCGTTCCTAAAAACAAAGTAAGAGAAGCAGAGATGATAGCTCAAAATCTTTTTATCTCAGCCCCAACTCTTAGTCAATATGGAGCACTAAAAGCATTTGATAATAGTTATCTTAAAGAAGTGAAAGAGGAGTTTAGAAGAAGAAGAGACTATCTTTTTGAGGAGTTAAAAGAGATTTTTGAAGTTGATATAAGACCTCAAGGTGCTTTTTATATCTGGGCAGATGTATCAAAATATAGTGATGATAGCTTTGAATTTGCACAAGAACTACTAAAAAAACTTCATGTTGCAACAACTCCTGGAGTTGATTTTGGAGAAAATGAAACAAAAAAATACATAAGATTTGCATATACAAGAGATATTGAGCATATGAAAGTGGGCATAAATAGGCTAAAAAAGCACTTATTTGAAAAAAAATAAAAAAAAAGGTACATATTCCAAAGTTTTATGGTACAATGTTCACTTAGAAAATTCCATTGTGTCGTTAAAGCATTTTTTGTGTTGCAATTATCATTGGGTTTGAAAATTTAAGGAGAAAGTAAATGAATATTTACGTAGGTAATATTTCTTACCAAACAGATGATAGCAGATTAGTAGAGCTATTTTCAGAATTCGGCGAAGTTGCAAGTGCAAGAGTTATAAATGATAGAGAGACTGGTAGATCAAAAGGTTTCGGTTTTGTAGAGATGAGTGATGACAGTGCTGCGGCATCTGCAATTGAAGCATTGAATGAAAAAGAGATAGATGGAAGAACTTTAAGAGTTAATGAAGCTAGACCTAGAGAAGAGCGTCCAAGAAGAGATTCTAGATACTAATCTTTAGTTAAAAATATAAAGGGCTAAAAGGATTTATTCCTTTTAGCCCTTTTTTTATGCCCGATTTTATAGTATACCTTTTGAGTTTATCTAGTTATTGCAAAACCGATACCTATTTTATTTACTTTTTCATTGTAATCTATAAGACTTTCTCCATAGCCGTTGAAGTACTGTAGATATCCATATACATCTTTCAATCCAAAAATTGGAAATGTCCAGTCAAACTGTATAGATTTTTTTCTTAAAATAGTTGTAAAGAGATGTTCTCCATACGGATAGGTTATAGTTAAATCACCATAACCAAGGTAGTTTAGTATGTCTGGATTATCATCACCATCTACATCCAAAATATTTAACTTTTTAGTTTCTTTAAATCTGTACCAAACTCTTGGTTCAAAAAATATACCACTGTATTGGAATATCCCACTTAAATAAGCTCTATTCCACGAGCGTGATTTTGCAAGTCTACCATTGGATTGATGAACTAAACCAATTCTATATGATTTCAATATACTCTCACTGCCTTTATATGGTATATCTAAAAATAGTTCAGGTTCATAATTGGTCTCTCTAAAAGGAGATGAGGGAGCAGCTGTTTGCCATAAAGATATTTGTGTGTATGCGAGATATAGTTTGTCATCTAGTCCAAATATGTTTTCAAATAGATTCTTTTTAAAACTTATTTGAAATTTGGTTTCGACATCTTCTCTAAAGTTATTTCCGTCATGTTGAGTATGATTAGTTCCATCATAAGTTGCAGGAAGCAGGTAGTTCATTCTATAAGGCTCAACATCAAATGCAGAGTAGATTATCTGCCTTATAGTCTTATCAGTTTTGCTATCACCATAGCTTTGTATTGAATTGTTGCCATAATTTACTATAGTGTCTTTTTTGATGTAATCTTTTTTTGGTTCCATGAGTAACATGGCCGCTTTTTTGTATAGCTGCATGGCTCTTTGTATATCACCATTTTTCTCGTATTTTTTTGCCATATTTAGTGTATCAGTTGCATCATCTGCTAAGAGAAATGTGCTAAATAATGCTACAATCACAAATCCTATTTTTTTTAACATCATAAATCCTATTTTTTATGAATTCTAGCAGATTTGGAGATTATATGCAAAGAGGAACATTATTGGGTATTGTGGCTATTTTACTTTGGTCTACATTGGCTAGTTTGAGTGTGCTAGCTAGTAATATTCCCCCTTTTGAACTTACCTCTATGGCATTTTTTGTAGCTTTTATAATTGGTCTGATTATATGGAAAAAAGAGAAGAATGGTATCTGGATTCATTTTAAGCACCCTTTTAAGATTTGGTTACTTGGGGTAAGTG
>JALSME010000003.1 GCA_026987955.1 Sulfurospirillum sp. | reverse complement strand
TTAACAGATATATTGTTTTCTAACTCCATAATGGTGTTTCCACAAGTTATTCCTGCCTCTTTTAGCCTTGTTTTTAAAAAAGAGAAAGCATTAAAAGTAATCTGTATCATATTTTAAGTGCCTGACCACAATAAATGTCATATTTAACAATTTTTAAAAGGTTTAGTTTCAAGGCGAATTTTGCTTAGCAATGCTGGCATTGTTAAGTAAAGTTCAACGCAGAAAATGAGCCTTTTAAAAACTTGCCCTTCGGGTGAAAAGATAGAGTATAATCTGACTTCGTTAAAAACCTTTGAAACTACTAGTAGTTCCTGCAAGTTTTTGCCTTGCATATTATACTCTATCTTTTCATTAAATTATGACATTTATTGTGGTCAGGCACTTACTCCTATCTAAAAAGATGTTTATGAGTTACTTTTAGTGAATTGATAACTTGAATAACCTCTTCATATCCCATTTCTGCATTTTCTTCATCATTATCAAATACTTCATCTAAACCTTTGAGATATGCATCAACTGCATCAGGTATCTTCTCCTCTGAAACTCCAGCAAAATGTAAAGCAGCACCTAACATATCTGCAAGTTGCATTGCTATCTCCTCAATTTCAAACTCAGCCTCTTTTAACTCTTGATTAAAGTTTTTAGCCATTTTTTATCCCTTTACTTAGAATTATATCCATTATTTGTTTTCTTATATTATCATATATAAAACTATCTTTAAAGCTATTTAAAAGTCCACCACTTGCATTTGGATGTCCTCCACCATTGCCAATTCTAGCTGCCATTTTACTGACATCTATTTTACCATCTGCTCTAAGGCTAATTGTCTTTCTTGAGGTAATATCCATAAAAAAGTCGTAATCTGGATTTGCCTTCAAAAAGTCATTGCCTATGATAGAAACATTTCCTATATTGTATGTTAATATGCCAGTAAATTCACCATATTTAATACTCATCTTATCTCTATTTTTCGTTAGCATTTCTACATTACATGCAGAGACTAGATTGCTTAGTGTGTCATCTTTATCTCTTCTAAAATATGCTTTTTTTATGCTATGTATTGCTTCATCTAGAGCAATGTGAGGATTTTCTTTTTTGAAGTATGGCTGAATATTTTTTAAAATATTAAACATATAGTCTGAGTTCTCTTTGTTAAACATGATTCTGTTAATCTCTTTTGCAGAACTTATTAAACCTAGACAAACTTTTCCAAGCTCAAACTCAGGGTCATCATCTAGCCATATATCTACAGCATTAATTACATCTACGAGTTTTGACAGTTCTTTGTTTTTACCCATAATATTACTAAAAAAATCATAAGTTATTTTTGTAGCACATCTTGTGTGGTCAAGGTAGTACCAGTCGTACTCATTTGCAGAGTCCTGACCGCTCTTGTGGTGGTCTAGTAGCAGGAGTCTCACATCTTTTTGGTTTGTTTTTACTTTGCCTTCCAAGTCTTTTGCTTGTTCTACTGTGAGGTTTAAGTCTGTAATTAGAATTAGGTTATTTTGCTCATCACTTGAAGCAATAGCTTGTATGATTTGGTTTACTCTTTCGTTAATCTCTTTTCCATAGTTTGAGTTTAAAAACTCAATGTTTTTAAAAAAATGATTAGTTACCATTTGACAGCCATAGCCATCTAGGTCTGTATGTGATAAGTGGTATATTTTATATGACACTGTTTTCCTTAAATTTATAAATTTTCAATTTCTACGCTACCTATAACCTCGAATTTTGCTTTTGAATCAATCTCTGCATGGCTTAAAACAACGATATCCAAGCCAAACTTTTCAAAAATATCATGTAAAGCCTTCCTAAGAAGTGGATCGACGATGATGACAACAGGTGCAATGCCCCTTTGGAGAAGTTTTGTAGCCTCATCACTTACAACTTGTACAAGAGTATTTATCTGTCCAATATTAAGTAGCAATTCTCTTACTCCATCTCTTTCATGAGAGGCATCTAATAGTTTTTGTTCTGTATTAGCATTGAAAGTAAGTAGTTTTAAGATACCATCTTCGTCAACATATTGTTTCGTAATAAGACGGGACAATCTTGCTCTAACTTGTTCTACAATTATATCTATATTTTTTGTCACCTCTGCTACATCACTAATAGTCTCAAGTATAGTAAGTAGGTCTTTGATTGGTATTTTTTCATGCAGTAGAGCTTTAAGAACCTTTTGTATTAGTCCAATTGAAGCAACTTTGAGACAGTCTTCAACAATAACAGGAAAGCTCTCTTTTAGTTTTTCTACAAGACTTTGAACTTCTTGACGGGTAAGTAGCTCTTCAGCATGAGCTTTTATAAGCTCACTCATATGTGTAGAGATTACAGTAGCAGGATCAACAGCTGTGTAGCCCTTAATGATTGCATCCTCTTTTATCTTTGGATCAATCCAGAGGGCATCAAGCCCAAATGCAGGCTCTTTTGTTGCGATACCTTCGACTTTATCTGTAACAAGTCCACTATCCATTGCGAGATATTTATCTGGGTATATCTCTCCTTCACCTATAGCAATACCTTTTAGAAGTAGTTGGTACTGGTTTGGTTGTAGGTGTAAGTTGTCTCTAATCCTAACTTGTGGAATAAGATATCCAAAGTCACCTGCTATTTTTCGTCTCATACTCTTGATACGCTCTAAGAGATCTCCACCTTGGGCAGGATCAGCAAGTTTAATAAGCTGATACCCTAAGTCAAGTTCTAAAATTTCAAGTTTTAGTATATCACTTAGAGCAGATTCTTCCTCTCTTTTCTCCTCTTCAGGACTTTTTTTGGAAGCTTTAGGTCGAGTAGATTGTCCATCTTGTGTTGTTTCAGAGAGTTTAGTTCCAGCTTTTGGTTGTTTTGGATCTATATGTTTAATAAAAAACTTTTCCAATGAGAAAGTGCCATCTTGAGTTACTTTGACAAGATATCCAAGCCCTAAAAAGATAAGTCCAACAAATCCCAATGAAAATGTAGGAAGTCCAGGAACAATTGCAAACATCATAAGAATAAAACCAACAATAACAAGTGTTTTATACTCACTAAAAAGTTGGTCAACTGTACTATCTGAAAAGTTTTTACCATCATCTGCTTTACTTGCACGAGTTATGATAATACCAGTGGCAGTTGAGCTTATAAGAGCAGGTAGCTGAGAGACCAAGCCATCACCAATAGTTAAAATGGTATATGTTTGAGCACTAACAGCAGCATCCAAGTCATGTTGAAATGCACCAATCAAAAAACCACCGATAATGTTAATAATAGTGATAATAATACCAGCAACAGCATCACCCTTAACAAACTTACTAGATCCATCCATAGCCCCATAGAAATTTGCCTCTTGGATGATAGTTTCACGACGCTCACGGGCAGTTTTTTCATCAATAAGTCCAGCATTTAGATCAGCATCAATTGCCATCTGTTTTCCTGGCATCGCATCAAGCGTAAATCTTGCAGCAACTTCGGCAACTCTTGTTGAACCTTTTGTGATAACCATAAAGTTAATTAAAACTAAAATAGAGAATACGATGATACCAATAACATAGTTTCCACCAACTACAAACTGCCCAAAACTAGATATGATTTCACTTACTGCATCAGTTCCCTCATGCCCCTTACTCAGTATCATTCTTGTAGTTGCAATATTTAGGGAAAGCCGGTATAAAGTAACTATCAAGATGAGTGTTGGAAAAGTAGTAAGATCTGTTGGTTTTGGAATATATAGTGAAATCAATATAAGTAAAACAGATATTGCAATAGATATAGTTAGAAAAAAATCCAAAAGTCCACTCGGGAGCGGGACAATAATAATGGCAATAATAGCTATAATAAAAGCGACAACTGTTAAGTCTTTTGCTTTTACGATTATTTCTAAAAAAGGGGCAATGCGAGAAAGCATGCTTTTTTGTTTGGTTGCCAATGGGAGCCTTTAAACTTTATTGAGTAGTTATTTTAGCTAATTATATCTTTAAGTGTCATATTATCTAAAAAATCATCAATTTTAGATTGAAGTTTGTTTAAAAATGGTAAAATCCTACAAAAATCAGACTTATTACTTGGGCAACATCCAAACTCTGTAGTACATTCAAGTACCATCGTCGGTTTTTTTTCAGCACAAGCTACTATCTGTTTAATAGAAAATTCATTAGGATTTTTAGCTAGTAAAAAACCACCATGAGCACCTTTAAAAGATTTCAATATACCTTCTTTGGCAAGTGATTGTAAAATTTTTGCTAAAAAGCTTTTTGAAATATCAAGTTGTGTTGATAAACTATCTACATCTTGTGGTTTATCTTTTTGAGAAATTATAATAAGTGATAGTAGTGCATATTCACTTGCTTTTGTTAGTAGCATTCACGGTCCTTTTAAATAAGACAATAATTGTACTAAATATAAACTTGTTTTTCCTTTATATTTGTTAATTACATAGGTTTAAAGATACTTTTTGTTTATTTGGCTATAATTTGATTCCCCTTTTTAGGGAGATTATACCAATTTGGAGGTCATTATGGCTTTGGATTCGGCGAAGAAATTAGAAATCGCAAAAGAATATGGTGCAAGTGAAACAGATACTGGTTCACCTGCAGTGCAGATTGCACTTTTAACTTTTAGAATTAGAGAGTTGACTGAGCATTTAAAGATAAATAAGAAAGATCACTCTTCAAGATTAGGTCTTTTGAAACTAGTTAGTCAAAGAAAAAGACTAATGAAATATCTTAGAAGAAAAGATTATGCTAAGCATAATGATATAGCTGCAAAGTTATCTATTAGAGTAAAGTAATTCTTCACATACTTGGACAAAGTGGTTTTCCTCTTTGTCCTAACCTTCCCATTTCCCTCATTTTTTAAAACTATCAAAAGCAATATATATACGAAAAACCGTACAAATACTAACTTATATGTTTCATATTTACATTTAACTGTATATAAAAGTAAAAAAAATGTTTAAAAAAGCCGCAAAAACATTTTTTTTTGGTATAATAATTTATATTTAGCTTATATTTAAGTGTAATTAAAACAATATAGGGTAAAATCTTTACCATGAAAACAAAAGATATATTTAATCTGCTCCATAATGCAGTTGAATCAAAATTTCTTGGTAAAAAAATTAGTCAACGAGAGATGGCAAGTAGATTAGATGTTTCGATGAGAACATATCAAGATTGGAAACTTGGTAATTCTCAACCACAATCTGCAATAGCTATTTTTAAGATGCTAACTGAACTAGATGATGATGATGTACTGCACATAGTAAGAAGAATTAGAAAAGG
>JALSME010000002.1 GCA_026987955.1 Sulfurospirillum sp. | reverse complement strand
TAGTAATGGTGCGCCCGACACGATTCGAACGTGTGACCGCTGGTACCGCAAACCAGTGCTCTATCCAGCTGAGCTACGAGCGCACACCATCTCTAATGTTAAGAGACCGAAATTATAGCAGCATTAGCTTACAGAATTCTAAAATTTAAACTATTTTTCCATTTTCTTTAGAATTTTTTCTACTTTAAGATTTTGAATATATAATTCATGGTTCTTTCTAACATATGCTTGTAGCAAGGTTTTAAGATCGTTGTTGCCATCTATATTAAAATCTTTACTCATTTGTTGTTCTAAAAAATCTGCAAATTTATCCTCTACATCAACGTCAAATCTACGACCTCCAATGTGTAATCCCAATTTTTTACTCATAAAAATCTAGCCTAAAATACTTTCTATCTTAGTCACAATTTCTTCGATTTCCAAATCTTTCATAGTATTTTCTTCAGTTAACTTATCAATTTCTTGATTTTTCAATTCACAATTTGCTTTCAAAGTCATAAGTTCGTTTCTCATTAACTCATTTTCAGTTTTTAGAGTATTGTACCCCTGCAATAATTGAGATACTTTTTCGTTTAACTTATCTAAACTTGATTCTGTGTCCATATTTAATTTCCTAATAATATAATTAATAATTTCATTATTATAATTCTATCATAATTAAAGTATATGGGATAGATATTATCTCAAATTCGATATAATTTATTCATTATTAAAAAGGTATAAATATATGAATAAATTTGAAAGCTATTGCACAAAATTTGTCCAAACAATTGGTGCTAAGGAAGGTGCAGTTTCTCCTGCTATTATTTCCTCAGCTTCATTCGCATATGGAACACCAGAAACTGCTGAGGGGATTTTCAATGGTAGCGTTAAAAAACCACTCTATTCAAGAATGGGGAACCCTACCACAGCAAAACTTGAATCTATTATGTCTGAAATGGATGGCGGTGTCGGCGCAGTTGCAACTAGTTCGGGAATGGGTGCAACGACATTAGCTACAATGTCTTTATTATCTCAAGGAGATGAAGTCATTAGCATTGGTGGACTTTTTGGAGGAACGTATTCATTTTTTGCTGAAACTGTCAGTCGTTTTGGCATAAAAACGAGTTTTTTTGATGTAGATGAATTTCAAAATATTGAAAATAGGATCACTGAAAATACTAAAATCATCTTTTTAGAAAGTGTTGGAAATCCTAACATGAGACTCCCAGATATAAAAAGGGTTGCAGAGATTGCAAACAAAGCAGGAGTCGCTCTAATTGTGGACAACACTATTACACCCCTGAGTATTTCACCTTTAGACTTAGGTGCAGATATAGTTGTTTACTCTACCACAAAAATTATTGCAGGCAACTCATCTGCTCTTGGTGGCTGTGTAGTTTTTCGGGCGATAAAAGAAGGGGAAGATAAATTTAAAAATGAACGATATCCTTTTCTTCATAAATTCATCAAAAATGCAGGTAAAATGGCACTAGTGCAAAATGCAAAAAAAAGGGCACTGAGAGATTTTGGGATGAGCGCGAATGCTCATGCAAGCTATCAAACGATATTAGGGCTTGAAACTTTAGCATTACGACTTCCTAGAGTTATAAAAAGTGCAGAGATTATTGCGAAAGAACTTAGTAAAAATGGGCTCAATATTAATCATCCTTCACTAGCATCACATCCTCATCATCAAAGATACAAAAATGATTTTTCAAATGGTTGTGGAACACTTTTTACAATAGATATGGGAACAAAAGAAAAAGCTTATAACTTTTTAAGAAAGACAAAACTTGCAACTATAACTGCTAATATTGGAGATAGTAGAACTTTAGCGCTCCATATGGCATCAACAATATACAGTGATTTTGACAAAGAGACAAGAAGATTCTTAGGCATTACAGATGGTCTTATAAGAGTTTCAATTGGTTTAGAAAACCCTCAAGATATCATTCAAGATTTTTTAAACGCAGTAAAAGAGTAAAAATGGCAATCAACACAGAACTAGAAATAGATGAAAAAATAGAAGTAAAATATCCCAAAAAATATAAAGTTTTTTTACTCAATGACGACTATACTTCGATGGAATTTGTTATAGATATTCTCATGAGTATTTTTCACAAAAATTATGAACAAGCTCAAAATATAATGCTTGACGTACATAAAAACAATCGTGGTTTATGTGGTGTATATAGCTATGAAATAGCAGAAACAAAAGTGAGTCAAGTAATTCAAAAAGCTAAAGACAATGATTTTCCACTTAAAGCAACAATGGAGGAAGAGTAGTATGATTAGTTCATCTTTAAATGATATATTTCAAAAGTCTATCGTTTTTGCAAAACAATTACGTCATGAGTACCTTACTATCGAACATGTATTTTATTTATCACTTAGTTCAAGTGAGGGTATCGCAATTATTGAAGCTTGTGGTGGTAATGTAGCAAAAATGAAGTCTGAACTTGGAGAATATATTAAAAACAATATGGAAATTCTTCCCGCAGACAGTATGCAAGACCCTTATGAAAGTGTTGCACTATCACGTTTAATTGATAAAATGGTTAGACATATACAATCTTCAGGACAATCAAACGCAGCTATTGGAGATCTTTTAGCTACACTTTTTGAAGAAGAACACACATATGCGTATTTTTTACTAAACAAATACCAAATCACAAAACTTGATATTTTAGAAGTTATTTCCCATTCAGATATTAGTTTAGAAGAGGAAGAAAAGGAAACAAATCTTGGAAAATATGCTATAGACTTAATTGCAAAAGCAAAAGAAGGCAAGATTGATCCAGTAATAGGACGAGATAGCGAAATAAAAAGAGTCACTCAGATACTTTGTAGACGTAAAAAGAACAACCCTATCTTAGTCGGTGAACCTGGTGTTGGTAAAACGGCAATTGCAGAAGGTTTAGCACTTAATATTGCAGCAGATAATGTTCCTGATATTATTAAAAACTCAAAACTTTTTGCACTGGATTTAAGTGCACTCTTAGCAGGTACAAAATACAGAGGAGACTTTGAGAAACGACTTAAAGGAGTAATGGACGAGCTCAAACGTGAGCCTAATGCCATACTCTTTATAGATGAAATACATACTCTAATAGGTGCAGGAAGCACAAGTGGAACTATGGATGCCGCAAATCAACTGAAACCTGCTTTAGCCTCTGGTGAAATAAAATGTATGGGTGCAACTACTTTTGCTGAATATCGTAATGGCTTTGAGAAAGATAAAGCATTAAGTAGAAGATTTTCTAAAATTGACATCAATGAACCATCTAAAAAAATGAGTTATCTAATACTCAAAGGTTTACAAAATAAGTATGAAAAACACCACTCTGTTAAGTACACAGATAAAGCACTAAAAACAGCGGTAGAACTCTCTAAGAGATATATAACAGACAGATTTCTTCCAGACATAGCAATAGATCTCATAGATGAAACTGCTGCTTCATTTCATCTTAAAAAAGAGAAAAGAGAAAAAGTAAATGCAAATGATATACAAAGAACAATTTCTTCCATAGTTGGAATTAGCGGTGCAAAAATAAATACCAACGAAATAGCTTCACTACAAAACTTAGAAGATGAACTACATAAAAGGGTTATAGGACAGGACAAAGCTGTTGAGCTAGTAACAAAAGCCATAAAAATATCTAAAGCTGGTCTTACCCCTGAAAATAAACCAATTGCTTCTTTTTTATTTTCAGGCCCAACTGGAGTTGGAAAAACGGAATTAGCTATCGCCTTAAGCCAAACTCTAGGTATCAATTTTGAAAAATTTGATATGAGTGAATATATGGAAAAACACGCATTAAGCCGTTTAGTTGGAGCACCTCCAGGGTATGTAGGATATGAACAAGGTGGTTTACTAACAGAAGCAATTAAAAAACACCCATATACCGTACTATTACTAGATGAAATTGAAAAAGCACATCCTGAACTTATAAATATACTACTACAAATTATGGATAGTGCTACTCTTACAGACAATAATGGCTACAAAGCTGACTTTCAAAATGTAGTTTTAATTATGACATCAAATATTGGAGCTAATGCTAGAAATGTAATGGGATTTAATAAAGATACTACTATAGCAAAAGATGAAGAACTAAAAGCCTTTTTTACTCCTGAATTTAGAAATAGACTCGATGCAATAATCGAGTTTAATCCATTAAGTAAACAAACAGTTGCAGGTATAGTAACAAAATTTATCAACGAACTAAACAGCGACTTAAAAAAGAAAAAAATCACAGTTAAACTCACAAAAAAAGCAATACAATTTATTGCAGATAAAAGTTATTCACCCGAAATGGGAGCAAGACCATTAAAAAGATATATAAAAGATAATATCACCGATAAGCTTAGTGATGAAATATTATTTGGTAAGCTAAAACATGGAGGAACTGTCACTATAGATATAGAGAATGATAATTTAAAAAGTAGCTATCAAGAACTCTAATGTATATAACACAGTTAGATAAGTATTCTCTGAACTTTCCAGACCCAGAGGATGCTAATGAAGAAGGTATTGTAGCCTGGGGTGGAGACTTAAATCCATCAAGGCTTATACGTGCATATCAAAATGGAATTTTTCCATGGTACTCACCACAGGACCCTATTCTTTGGTGGTCTACAGATCCTAGAATGATAATGGAATTGGATGATTTTAAATTAAGACGCTCCCTCAAAAAAAACCTTAAAAAGTTTACATATAAATTTGATACTCAGTTTATTGAAATTATGAAACAATGCGCTATAACCAAACGTCCTGATCAAAATGGCACATGGATTAACAATGAACTTATAGAATCGTTTAGTGTTTTGCATGGATTAGGCTTAGCACACTCCATAGAAAGTTACAAAAACGATAAACTAGTTGGTGGTTTATATGGATTAACTATAGGAAAAGTATTTTGCGGAGAATCAATGTTTGCGCACGAAAGTGATGCATCCAAGGCGGCATATTATGTTTTAGTACAACATTTAAAAGAATGGGGATATGAATTTATAGACTGTCAAGTACCAACAGAGCATCTTGAATCACTCGGTGCTAAAAAAATAAGCAGAGAGTATTATCTTCAACGATTAAGAAAAGTAAATATGGATGTACTAAAACATGAATGGATAATAGATAATAAGTTAATAGAAAAGGCTTCCCAAACGCAATAAAGAAAAGAGTAAAAATAAGAAGAGTAAAAATAGAAAACAATACAATAATATAGAAAAGATTGATATAAAAAGAGTAGGTAAAAATAAAAAGGAGTGATTAAATAAAAAGAACTGATCAACTAGGCAGCGACCTACATTTCCAC
>JALSME010000001.1 GCA_026987955.1 Sulfurospirillum sp. | reverse complement strand
TTATTCTTCAAGCTAAAAAATTACATCTAAAATCTGGTAGATTTATTGTAGTAGTCAAACATACTACAGATTCTTTGTTTGATAAGAGAGAGAATGAATACTTTACCAAACTTTTGACATATATATTTATCATTGTTCTTTGCATCGCTGCAATTACTATATTTGCAGTTAAAAAGTTTACAGAGCCTATTATAAACCTAAAAAATATAGCCAATAAAATTGCAGAGACGAAGGGTGAAAAGGCTATCAAGATTGATATAAACTCAAAAGATGAGATAGGTGAATTGGCACAATCATTTAGCACTATGCTTGATACTGTACTTGAATCTAAACAGGAGATTAAAGACTTTGCTAATAAACTTGCGATAGAAGTAGAGAAAAAAACCAAAGAGCTAAAAAAAGTGAATGAATCTTTACAAAAGAATGTTGATGAAAAGTTAATTGAAATCAGAAAAAAAGATCAAGCACTTTTACAACAAAACAAGATGGCAGCTATCGGTGAGACTATAGGTGCTATAGCTCATCAGTGGAGACAACCTCTTAACTCACTTGGCCTAAATATACAGATGCTTGTAGATATGGCAGAAGATGGTAAGTGTAGCGTAAAAGAAGTGGAGAAATTTGTAGATGACAATATGAAAACAATCCAGTTTATGAGTAAAACTATAGACGATTTTAGAAACTTTTTTAGAGATAGTAGAGAGAAGAGTGATTTTAATCTTAAAGATGCTATTGAGTCTACTATATCTTTGCAAAAAGAGCAGATTAAAAATCACCATATAGAACTTATAACAGAGCTTGAGCCTCTAAATATAAATGGTTATAAAAACAAGTTTATGCAGGTAATTTTAAATTTAATATCTAATGCAAAAGATGCTATAACTGAAAAACAAGAGAAAGAGACAGACTTTAATGGCTATATTTTGTTAAAAACTTTTAAAGAAGATGGTAATATTGTGATTGAGATTGTTGATAATGGTGTTAATGTTCCTACTGATATAAAACAGAAAATATTTGAACCTTATTTTACAACAAAAGAGCAAGGTAAAGGTACTGGAATGGGACTATATATGTCAAAAGAGATTATCTCAAGTATGAATGGAGATTTACATTTGGTTGACTCAAATAGTGAAAAAAAGTTTGTTATAAAATTTAAGGACAATCAAAATGGCTAGAGTAAGAGCTTCAAATGAACTAAAAAAGATGTCAATTTTATATGTCGAAGATGAAGAGTTTGTAAGGGAGTCTTTTACTAATCTGCTTACAAGAAATATACAAAGTGTTCACATAGCTTGTGATGGTATAGAAGGACTAGATCTATATAAAAAACACCACATAGATATAGTTATAAGTGATATAAATATGCCTAAGATGAACGGTCTTGAAATGGCAAAACAGATAAAAGAGATAAATTCTGAAAGTACTATAGTTTTTACTACTGCATTTGGAGACAATGAAAACCTACAAAAAAGTATAGATATAGGAGTTGATGGCTACCTTATAAAACCTATAGATATCAACAAGGTTTTTACAAAACTAAACTCTTTGGCAAAACAGATAAACAGTAAAAATGAGGCAGAAAGATACTCCCAACTACTAAAAGTTGTACTAGATGAGCAAAGAGAGGGAGTAGTTCTCTTAGATGAAAATCTCGATATAAAGATATACAATAACTCATTTAAAAATATATGTACCAGAGTAAATGAGCATAAACCAAACTCCATAGATGATATATTTCAATTTTGCAGACATTTTAATACTGACAAATATATTGATAGAGATTGGTTTGAAAATATAGATGAAAAAAAAGACATTACTCTAACTTGCACCAAAGATGAAAATCAAACTAAATACTTCCAAGCTATACTTAAAAAAGTAAAAGATTATATCGTTTTTAGTCTAACTGATATTACAGATTTAAAGCAAGAAACCACAAAGCTAAAAGCTGAGATTTTATTAGACAAACTTACAGAAATCTACAATAGAAAAGTAATAGATGTTATTTTTGATGAACTTAAAAATACAGATATATATATGATTTTATTGGATATCGATAACTTCAAACTAATCAATGATAAACATGGGCATATAGTAGGTGATGAAGTTTTAAAAGTTTTAGCTAAAATGTTAAAAACTTCCCTTAGAGATAATGATATAGTAATAAGATGGGGTGGAGAAGAGTTTGTAATACTACTTAAAACTGTACAGTCTTTAGAAACTGCAAAGACAATTGCTGAGGGATTAAGAAGTAAAATAACAACTCTAAAAGTAGAAAATATAGACAGTTTTAGCTGTAGCTTTGGTGTAGCAAAAAAATATATAAGTAGTATAGATGATATAGATGAACTTTTTGGAAAAGCAGATAAGCTACTATACAAAGCAAAAGAAAATGGTAAAAATAGAGTTGAAGGCTAAAGCAACTCAATTTTGTTTTCGTAATCTTTTATGATTTCATCAAGCCCATTTTGAAGCTCCTCAAGTTCATCAAAGCTCTGCTCTATCAGCTCCTCTTTAGATGCAACCTCTTTGTAAAGTTCTGCTAGCTTTCCACTATCTCCACTGCTAGATATCTTTATAAGCTCTTGCTGATTTATTTCAAGCTCCTCTTCAGTTTTCATTATGAGTGATTCTAGTTTTTCTATCTTCTTTTTTAATGGTGATATCTCTTTGTTTCTTTGTGAAATCAGATATGCCTTTTGCTTTTTGCTTGCATAGTGGTCTGATTTTGGAGGTGTTTTTACCTTTTTGACCTCTTCTTCCTCTTCCCAGCCTATTTTTTCTAAGAACTCATCATAGCCTCTGTCAAAATACTCAGCTCCGTCTTTTCTAAAGATTATCAGTCTATTGGCAACTGCTCTTAAAAGCTCTTCGGAGTGAGTTACAATAACCACCGAGCCTTCAAAATTCTTTATCGCTTTTGTAAGTGAGTCTATCGAGTCCATATCAAGGTGGTTTGTCGGCTCATCAAGGAACAAGAGGTTGACCTCATCTACCAAAATTTTACCAAGCATAACCCTGCTCTTTTCTCCACCACTTAGAAGAGAGACTTTTTTATCTGCATTGTCTCCACTAAACATCATCGCCCCACATATACTTCTAGCCCTACTCATTGAAAGTGTTGCATTTACTCCATATATCTCTTCAAAAACTGTGTTGTTTAGATTTAGGTGGTTTATGTTTGTCTGTCCAAAATGCCCAAAAGATGTGCTTACATGTAGAGCTACCTCGCCGCTAGTAGGCTTGAGCTCATTTGCTAGGTTATTTAGGAGTGTTGATTTACCTTTTCCATTTTTACCAATGATAGCTAGACACTCTCCTTTTTTGAGAGAAAATGAGATATTTTCAAAAAGTAGTTTGTCTTTTTTGTATCCAAAACTAAGATCTTTTGCTTCAAGAAGAACTTTTGCAGGAGTAGATTTGTAGTTAAAATCAAACTCTAAAACCTTCTCATTTTGGATATCTTCAAGTCTATCTATCTTTTCAAGCTGTTTTACTTTTGACTGTGCTAGTGCTGCTGTTGAAGCTCGTGTTTTATTTTTAGCTATAAACTCTTCAAGCTCTTTTATCTTCTTATCTTGTCCTACTTTTGTCTTTATATGTAGTTCATCATTTAGACGAAGTTGTTCGTAAAACTTGTAAGTATTACCCGCTACAAGAGTCAGCTTTTTTCTAACTATGCCCATAGTGTGTGTACAAACACTATCCATAAAGTCGCGGTTGTGAGTTATAAGTATAACTTCGCCCTCAAAACTCATCAAAAACTGTTTTAGCCATCTTAAAGAGACAATATCCAAGTAGTTTGTAGGCTCATCCAAAAGTAAAAGATTTGGCTCGGTCACTAAAAGTTTTGCTAGATTTATGCGTATTTGGTAGCCACCTGAAAAACTAAGTGGGTCCTTATCTAAATCTTCTTTGACAAATCCTAGTCCAAAAAGTATCTTTTCTACTCTATAAACCTCATACTTTTGTTCCTCATTAAGAGCCAATGATGCCTCTTCTAAAAGAGTCTTTTCACTAAAGCTAAGATGCTGTTTTAGTGAACCAATCTTGTAGTTTTTTGGTATATTGACCTCTCCAGCATCTACATGCTCTTCATCAAGTATAATCTTAAAAAGTGTAGATTTTCCACTACCATTACGACCTACTAAGCCGACACGATTGCGAGCATTTAGCCTAAAGTTTAAGTTTGAAAAAAGCTCCTGCTTTGCGAAGCTTTTTGTTATATTTGTGAGTTGTATCATATATATCTTTTTAGTGAATTATAACATGTTTCACTAAAAAAATTTTATACATTTATAGAAGCTGTATAGTTTCCATGTAAATTACATTTTGAAATTGCTGAGAGTTTTTTTACACTCGATAGGTTTACTCTAGTTGCTAAGTATCCTCTTGAAGTTTCTGGCTCTAGTGAAACACTTGAAACTTTTTTGCCATCTGCATAAAGTTCTATCTCATATATCCAATGGTTTGCAGTACTTGGGTGAATGATACCTGCTTGACCGATATTTACTTCAACTACAGTGTAACCTTTAGCATCTTTTGAACCTAATTTTATCTCAGGAGAGTGTTTTAGCTCACCTTTTGTTGGATTAGCAGGATCTTTTATCTTGACATCCATTGTGTTTACTACTAGCTTCTTGTCATATGCACTTGCCATTGTGCTACTTAATGCTGCAACTGCTGCAACCTTTAATGCTGTTCTTCTATTCATAATTAGCTCCTTTTGATTAGCTTGTCATTAATTATAACTTAAAATATTTAATTTTTGTTTATAAAAAAGAGTTAATTTATCCTATTTAAAATATCATCTGATTTTTAGCCTAGCTTTTATCTAGTTTTTATATAGTAGACTTATAACAGAAGTTTCTATTGCATTCCTTAGCAAGTGTGCTCTTTGTAAACTAAAACTTCATTATCAAGAGACTAATAAAGATTAGAAATATATTTAGCTAAATCTTCAATTTCACTATCGCTTAGCGAATATGCATGTTTTTGCATTATACTCTTTTTAGGTCCACCGTATGTGCCATCTTGGTAGCCATGGAGTGCTTTTTTTATTGCCTCTGCACTCATGCCACCAATAGCAGCAGATTGACCTAATGCTGATTTTAAACCCATCTTACCATGGCACTGTATACAATCAGATTTGTATATAACATCAGCTGGCTTATCAGAGCAGCCAATCAACAACATAGTACCCAATAGTAGTAATATATATTTTAATTTCATCATACTCAACAGCTATTTTACTTTTTCTAGGTACTCACCTTTTGCAGTATCTACTTTGATGATTGAGCCTTCAAGTACATGAAATGGAACTTGCACAACTGCACCACTCTCTAAAGTAGCTGGTTTTTTTCCACCTTGA